>NZ_CP133091.1:1052500-1317500 GCF_030908385.1 Mangrovimonas sp. YM274 | reverse complement strand
GGCGTGGACTACCAGGGTATCTAATCCTGTTCGCTCCCCACGCTTTCGTCCATCAGTGTCAGTACGTTGTTAGTGATCTGCCTTCGCAATCGGTATTCTATGTAATATCTATGCATTTCACCGCTACACTACATATTCTAACCACTTCACAACGACTCAAGACCGACAGTATCAAGGGCAGTTCTACAGTTGAGCTGCAGGCTTTCACCCCTGACTTACCGGTCCACCTACGGACCCTTTAAACCCAATGATTCCGGATAACGCTTGGATCCTCCGTATTACCGCGGCTGCTGGCACGGAGTTAGCCGATCCTTATTCTTACGGTACCGTCAAGCTCCTACACGTAGGAGTGTTTCTTCCCGTACAAAAGCAGTTTACAACCCATAGGGCAGTCTTCCTGCACGCGGCATGGCTGGATCAGGCTCCCGCCCATTGTCCAATATTCCTCACTGCTGCCTCCCGTAGGAGTCTGGTCCGTGTCTCAGTACCAGTGTGGGGGATCCCCCTCTCAGGGCCCCTATCTATCGTCGCCTAGGTGTGCCGTTACCACACCTACTAGCTAATAGAACGCATGCCCATCTCTTACCGCCGAAACTTTAATACCATTGTGATGCCACATCGGTATACTACGGGGTATTAATCCAAATTTCTCTGGGCTATCCCCCTGTAAGAGGTAGGTTGCATACGCGTTACGCACCCGTGCGCCACTCGCCGGCGGAAAAGCAAGCTTTTCCCCGCTGCCGTTCGACTTGCATGTGTTAGGCCTGCCGCTAGCGTTCATCCTGAGCCAGGATCAAACTCTTCATCGTTAAATCTTAAATATTATTCAGACTCCCGAAACGGAATTTTCTTGGTTCTCAAAATGGCTTGTTCTTTGTTCGACCAGATCTTATTAAAGATCCAATCTTACGCTGTCAATTCAATATGTTAATGAACTTGTCTTCTTTGTTTTTCCTAAGCTCAGCGCTTAAGCGGGTGCAAATATAGAACCCTTTTTCGAGTCTCACAAACAGTTCGGTTATTTTTTTAAAAAGTTTTTTTTCGTGGCGCAATCGCATCTCAAAATCCCTATAACCGATACTCTCAATGAACTTCTTTCGCTACAACAGCACTCGCTGTTTTTGCGGGTGCAAATATACCGCCTTTTTGGATATGTGCAACTCTTTTTTTGTGTTTTTGGAAAGTTTTTATACTCCAAAAATATAGAGCTCTGAAATAAAGGGCATTAAATATAATAAATAATTTCAAATTCTCATGTAGCAGTACATAGATTTAACCCTTCCATATTTAAAAATAGCCATCCTGGATAAAAGTCACTCTAAGAATTACCCTTAATCTCTATTGAATACTCCTACCTACATTCTATGAGAAAACTCAAAATAAATTTTAAGTAGGATAACAAATTCCGTCTAATTATATCTCAACACCTAGCCTATCCTTTGTACCTGAAAAAATAACTAACAAAAGTTGACACTATTGCATAACAAGTTGGTCAAAAAACTTAAAGAACGCTAGGCGCTACGTCAAATTCTAATAGCTTTTCAAGCAATCGGACGTGTATCAGTCCTACCAAAAAAGCATCCCTACAACCAAGATCTTATCTGTTACACCTAGTTAGCTAATAGAACTAGTTAAAACCATGAAAAAATAACCAATATGATAAAGTATGGATTGCCATGTCTTTCCCTTAAAAGTTCTTTTACCATAATTCCATAGTATAACTAACAACAAAATAGGAGATCGATTAAAATTTTTAAAACAGAATTTACACCAGCTATGAAAAATAAAGAATGGAAATCAGAAAAGTAAAAGTACCCAAAAACAAAAAGCCCCCAGCATATGATGCTGGGGGCTTCAAAAAAGGCGACGACCTACTCTCCCACAGGTGCAGTACCATCGGCGCTAACGGGCTTAACTTCTCTGTTCGGAAAGGTAAGAGGTGAGCCCCGTCGCTATAACCGCCTTAAATCGTCTGTCCATTTCTGGACCAATATCTTAACATAATGGAAACATATCCATGAAATATTTTTTGCAACCTATAAAAAGAACGCGTACAATAAGCCTACGGGTTATTAGTACTACTCGGCTATGACATTACTGCCTTTACACCTGTAGCCTATCGACGTGGTCATCTTCCACGGCCCTTTAAAGAAATCTCATCTTGTGGTGGGTTTCGCGCTTATATGCTTTCAGCGCTTATCCCTTCCGAACGTAGCTACCCTGCAATGCCCCTGGCGGAACAACAGGTACACTAGAGGTTCGTCCAACTCGGTCCTCTCGTACTAGAGTCAGATCCACTCAAATTTCTAACGCCCACAGTAGATAGAGACCGAACTGTCTCACGACGTTCTGAACCCAGCTCGCGTGCCACTTTAATGGGCGAACAGCCCAACCCTTGGGACCTTCTCCAGCCCCAGGATGTGACGAGCCGACATCGAGGTGCCAAACCCCCCCGTCGATGTGAGCTCTTGGGGGAGATCAGCCTGTTATCCCCGGAGTACCTTTTATCCTTTGAGCGATGGCCCTTCCATGCGGAACCACCGGATCACTATGCTCTACTTTCGTACCTGATCGACCTGTATGTCTCTCAGTCAAGCTCCCTTATGCCATTGCACTCTGCGCACGGTTACCAAGCGTGCTGAGGGAACCTTTAGAAGCCTCCGTTACTCTTTTGGAGGCGACCACCCCAGTCAAACTACCCACCAAGCACTGTCCCCCAACAGGGGTTAGACTCTAGACAAGCAAAGGGTGGTATTTCAACAATGACTCCACAACGCCTGGCGACGCCGCTTCGAAGTCTCCCACCTATCCTACACATTACTTGTCCAAAGCCAATACTAAGCTATAGTAAAGGTTCACGGGGTCTTTTCGTCCCACTGCGGGTAATCGGCATCTTCACCGATACTACAATTTCACCGAGCTCATGGCTGAGACAGTGTCCAGATCGTTACACCATTCGTGCAGGTCGGAACTTACCCGACAAGGAATTTCGCTACCTTAGGACCGTTATAGTTACGGCCGCCGTTTACTGGGGCTTCATTTCAGATCTTCGCGTAAAGCTAAACCCTCCACTTAACCTTCCAGCACCGGGCAGGTGTCAGGCCCTATACGTCATCTTTCGATTTAGCAGAGCCCTGTGTTTTTGATAAACAGTCGCCTGGACCTTTTCACTGCGGCCCCACCGGAGTGGGGCGACCCTTCTCCCGAAGTTACGGGTCTATTTTGCCTAGTTCCTTAGCCATGAATCTCTCGAGCACCTTAGAATTCTCATCCCAACTACCTGTGTCGGTTTACGGTACGGGCTGCCTCGCTCGCTTTTCTTGGAAGTCGCTTCTCTGGATTATCACCTTGTCCGTAGACTCAGTGTACTATCGCGGTGTTACCACTCGCTTCAACGCACTATTCCGTCAGTGCGCACCAAATATACGCCTCCGTCACTTTTGTTGCGGGCAGGTACGGGAATATTAACCCGTTGTCCATCCACTTCCCCCTTCGGGTTCGCGTTAGGTCCCGACTAACCCTCAGCTGATTAGCATAGCTGAGGAAACCTTAGTCTTTCGGTGTGCGGGTTTCTCGCCCGCATTATCGTTACTTATGCCTACATTTTCTTTTGTAGCTCCTCCAGCATGCCTCGCGACACACCTTCAGCGGCACTACAATGCTCCCCTACCACTTTTAAAAGTCCATAGCTTCGGTAGTATGTTTATGCCCGATTATTATCCATGCCGAACCGCTCGACTAGTGAGCTGTTACGCACTCTTTAAATGAATGGCTGCTTCCAAGCCAACATCCTAGCTGTCTAAGCAGTTCAACCTCGTTTATTCAACTTAACATACATTTGGGGACCTTAGCTGATGGTCTGGGTTCTTTCCCTCTCGGACATGGACCTTAGCACCCATGCCCTCACTGCTGACCAACATTTTATAGCATTCGGAGTTTGTCAGGAATTGGTAGGCGGTGAAGCCCCCGCATCCAATCAGTAGCTCTACCTCTATAAAACTAGATCAACGCTGCACCTAAATGCATTTCGGGGAGTACGAGCTATTTCCGAGTTTGATTGGCCTTTCACCCCTACCCACAGGTCATCCGAAGACTTTTCAACGTCAACCGGTTCGGGCCTCCACTGTGTGTTACCACAGCTTCACCCTGCCCATGGGTAGATCACACGGTTTCGCGTCTACCGCTACTGACTATGGTCGCCCTGTTCAGACTCGCTTTCGCTACGGATCCGGACCTGAAGCCCTTAACCTTGCCAGCAACGGTAACTCGTAGGCTCATTATGCAAAAGGCACGCCGTCACCCCAATGGGGCTCCGACCGCTTGTAGGCGTATGGTTTCAGGTTCTATTTCACTCCCCTGTTCGGGGTTCTTTTCACCTTTCCCTCACGGTACTGGTTCACTATCGGTCTCTCAGGAGTATTTAGCCTTACCGGATGGTCCCGGCAGATTCACACAGGGTTACACGTGCCCCGCGCTACTCAGGATACTGCTATCGATAACACGCTTTGCCTATACGGGACTATCACCCTCTATGGTCGCTCTTTCCAAAGCGTTCTAGTTCATTGTGCATCAAATGTCGCAGTCCTACAACCCCAACATTGCCGTAACAATATTGGTTTGGGCTAATCCGCGTTCGCTCGCCACTACTAACGGAATCACTTTTGTTTTCTCTTCCTCCGGGTACTTAGATGTTTCAGTTCCCCGGGTTCGCCTCCTTGCGGATACTATATCTTCAATATAGTGGGTTGCCCCATTCGGATATCTGCGGATCAAATCGTATGTGCCGATCCCCGCAGCTTTTCGCAGCTTATCACGTCCTTCTTCGCCTCTGAGAGCCTAGGCATTCCCCATACGCCCTTGTTTAGCTTATTGTACTTTTTGTCTTTTTAATGAGTTACGTTATTGCTCGTTACAATAACATTTTATTTTTCATGTATATCTTTCCAATATGTCAATGAACTTCTGTCCCTTAGGGACTCGTGGAGAATATCGGAGTCGAACCGATGACCTCCTGCGTGCAAGGCAGGCGCTCTAGCCAGCTGAGCTAATCCCCCGTTATCTTTAGCTGTCAGTTAACAGTTATCAGTTAACAGTACTTATAACGGCTACTCAACCTCTAAAATTTCCTTTCAGTTTTTAATGAACTTATTTCCAATTGTTAATTGCCTATTGGCAACTGATCATTGGATTTTGTAGTCTCAGGCAGACTCGAACTGCCGACCTCTACATTATCAGTGTAGCGCTCTAACCAGCTGAGCTATGAGACTCTACTTAATAGGTCATTTTTAAATTAACAGCAAAAGAACAGGCGCACCTTAAGCTCCTTTTTCCAGTTTCGTCGTCTTTCTCTAGAAAGGAGGTGTTCCAGCCGCACCTTCCGGTACGGCTACCTTGTTACGACTTAGCCCTAGTTACCAATTTTACCCTAGGCCGCTCCTCGCGGTGACGGACTTCAGGCACTCCCGGCTTCCATGGCTTGACGGGCGGTGTGTACAAGGCCCGGGAACGTATTCACCGGATCATGGCTGATATCCGATTACTAGCGATTCCAGCTTCACGGAGTCGAGTTGCAGACTCCGATCCGAACTGTGATAGGTTTTGTGGATTCGCTCCTGCTCGCGCAGTGGCTGCCCTCTGTACCTACCATTGTAGCACGTGTGTAGCCCAGGACGTAAGGGCCGTGATGATTTGACGTCATCCCCACCTTCCTCGCGGTTTGCACCGGCAGTCTTGTTAGAGTTCCCGACATTACTCGATGGCAACTAACAACAGGGGTTGCGCTCGTTATAGGACTTAACCTGACACCTCACGGCACGAGCTGACGACAACCATGCAGCACCTTGTAAGTAGTCCGAAGAAAGTCTGTTTCCAGATCATGCAACTTACATTTAAGCCCTGGTAAGGTTCCTCGCGTATCATCGAATTAAACCACATGCTCCACCGCTTGTGCGGGCCCCCGTCAATTCCTTTGAGTTTCATTCTTGCGAACGTACTCCCCAGGTGGGTCACTTATCACTTTCGCTTAGCCACTCAGACCGAAGTCCGAACAGCTAGTGACCATCGTTTACGGCGTGGACTACCAGGGTATCTAATCCTGTTCGCTCCCCACGCTTTCGTCCATCAGTGTCAGTACGTTGTTAGTGATCTGCCTTCGCAATCGGTATTCTATGTAATATCTATGCATTTCACCGCTACACTACATATTCTAACCACTTCACAACGACTCAAGACCGACAGTATCAAGGGCAGTTCTACAGTTGAGCTGCAGGCTTTCACCCCTGACTTACCGGTCCACCTACGGACCCTTTAAACCCAATGATTCCGGATAACGCTTGGATCCTCCGTATTACCGCGGCTGCTGGCACGGAGTTAGCCGATCCTTATTCTTACGGTACCGTCAAGCTCCTACACGTAGGAGTGTTTCTTCCCGTACAAAAGCAGTTTACAACCCATAGGGCAGTCTTCCTGCACGCGGCATGGCTGGATCAGGCTCCCGCCCATTGTCCAATATTCCTCACTGCTGCCTCCCGTAGGAGTCTGGTCCGTGTCTCAGTACCAGTGTGGGGGATCCCCCTCAGGGCCCCTATCTATCGTCGCCTAGGTGTGCCGTTACCACACCTACTAGCTAATAGAACGCATGCCCATCTCTTACCGCCGAAACTTTAATACCATTGTGATGCCACATCGGTATACTACGGGGTATTAATCCAAATTTCTCTGGGCTATCCCCCTGTAAGAGGTAGGTTGCATACGCGTTACGCACCCGTGCGCCACTCGCCGGCGGAAAAGCAAGCTTTTCCCCGCTGCCGTTCGACTTGCATGTGTTAGGCCTGCCGCTAGCGTTCATCCTGAGCCAGGATCAAACTCTTCATCGTTAAATCTTAAATATTATTCAGACTCCCGAAACGGAATTTTCTTGGTTCTCAAAATGGCTTGTTCTTTGTTCGACCAAATCTTATTAAAGATCCAATCTTACGCTGTCAATTCAATATGTTAATGAACTTGTCTTCTTTGTTTTTCTTAAGCTCAGCGCTTAAGCGGGTGCAAATATAGAACCCTTTTTTGAGTCTCACAAACAGTTCGGTTTTTTTTTTTTAAAAAAGTTTTTTTTCGTGGCGCAATCACCTCTCAAAACCCCTATAACCGATACTCTCAATGAACTCCTTCCGCTACAACAGCACTCGCTGTTTTTGCGGGTGCAAATATACCGCCTTTTTGGATATGTGCAACTCTTTTTTTGTGTTTTTGAAAAATATTTTGAGATAGGAATTTTAGAAGTCTGAAATTGAAGTGTTTGATTGTGGAAATGTTTCATGGTTTATAGGAAGTGGTGTGTTGAGCTGTTCTAGACACCCCCTTTTTGAATACATACTATATATATTGTGTACAGCCTGCATAAATCCCAAATATCCCTTTGTCATATATAAAGGATAGTCCAAAACAAAAAAGACATACCTCAAGGCATGCCTTTTACTCAATATATAAATCCAAAACACATATGAAAACAAGTCCCTTATCGAAAGTGAACCAATATACGCATGGCAAGTTAACAATATCACCCTGAGTTTATCGGAGAGCACCACTCATGGTTCTTTCCTTTTGACTCTTGTCTCTTTCCTCTCTATTATCACTACTTACTACAAAAAACAAGAAAGCCCTTCCGAACACTAATCAACCTCTATAAAATGAATACCGGAAAGGCTTTTTTGAAGATACTGCTATTAACTGGTACTAAGGTAGCTATAAAAAAGTGTCACACAAGATATCACACAATTAGTTATACACATGGTTTTCAACATCTTACACCCAAACTTATAAACACCTTATACACGCTCTTATCAACAAATCAGGATTTACCCTACAACAAATAGTTCATACAAAGTAAAATACCTACAAATTTCTCCATCCCCTTCTTTACTCTGCTCCTCCATGTTTCATTCCTCATTCTTAATTTTTCACTACTCACTACTACATTTAGTCTTGGTTCTTGATTCTTTGCTCTTTATTCTAAATTCTTCATTCTAAATCCCCAATCATCGGCCCCTCCTCCAACTTTCTACTGGCCAAACGCCAAGATCGCCACACCTGCATTCCAACCAAAGGCAAAAGCAATACCGACAGAAAAGCTCCCAAAACCAACATGAATCGGTTTTGCTTAAAGCGATAAGGCATAATAGACATAGGCACGGTGCGCAACAGAGCATATCTGGCGGCCCTATTACCAAAATAACGCCTAAAAAAATACAGCACACTTGGAATAGGTCTTGGCGCCAACAGTTTTTTGGTTCGAAACGCATCCCAACTACCCATCTCCCGAAGCCCCCCACTATCCACTTTCAAATGCAAACGCTCGGCATAGGGGTTGGACACGTTCAAAAAACCAGCCAAATAGGAGCGAAGTCCAAACTCCCCATCCCCCATACGCTGCTTTTCAAACTGCCGGTCGAACAGGCCTATGGCCTCAAACACTTCCCGTGTAATCAAAACGTTTCCGGTATCCAATTGATCACTCACCCTAAAAAAGGCATAGTGCTCAGGCACCTTGGCTCCCACTTTCGAAATAGATACCCCTGAAGAAATATCGGCCTTAAAAAAATCCAAAGCCTTCATATGGGAAGCAATCCAATTGGGTGCCACTCGGCTATCATCATCAAACAACAGAAAATAAGCGCCTTGAGCTTCTTGTATCGCTCGGTTCCTTGCCAACCAAAGGGCTTGTTCCTCTTGGTAAACCACTTGCAAATCCAACCCAAAGTCCTTATAAAAAGACTCTTGAAAGGGTTGGGACTGGTCCACCACCAACACCTCAAAATTAGGGTAGTCCTGCTGTGCCAAGTCCTTCAGGACATCCTTTAAATACGGATAGCGGTTTAAAGTCGGAATAACGACAGATACTTTGGGTCCCTTTTCTAACAAAGAGCTTTCAAAACCATCCCACCCTTCATGAGCTAAAGGCTGGTTTAAATACGTACTACGTATAGCATGACGACTACGCCAAAAGGCTCCGACTTCCTTAATAGGATTACAAAAACTGCCCAAGCGCAATCCCAGCACATACCATACCCAAGCCTTGTTAAAGTACTTGCGGATAAACCGGTACTCGTCTATTAAAGGTAAAGCTTCTGTTTGAGAATAGACCTCAGCATCCCCAACATATCCCTTCTGCAAAGCCTGCCAAGACAGGTCGTACTGTTGTGCCAACTCACTTTCAAAACGCGTATCCGCTTCCAACTGCGACTTAACCACTTCTGGTAAGACCTCTACCCTAGGGAATACTCCCGTTCCACCAGTCTTGTGTAAAGAAAAATAATGGGTGGGTTGGAGATAGTTCAGGAATTTAAAAAGCATGCTTCACTAGATTGATTAGGATTTAAAGCCGCCCTGGACTTATACTCTCCTTAGGCCACTTTCATTTTGGTGCTTAAAAATACTAAAAGCCCCTTAGTTTGTTAACTTCCTTACGTTTTTTTTGAAAGGGCTCCATAATGCACAAAGAGAGGGCTTAAACCCTCTCTTCTTACTACTCTTATACACAAACTTTACAAAACGTCTATCAATTGCAAGGCATTGAAAGCGCCATTGTTTAGGGGATATTGCACGGCATTTACTTCTTGGAAGAAGGCTACTTTCAGAAAATAGCACTGGTTTCCAGCACCTACCGGTACCCCTACAGGGGTTAGGGTAATGGAGGACGCCACCCCATCGATAGGAAGGTTGGTGACCGGGCTTAGTTGCAAGTCCTTTTCCTGAGTTGCAAAATCCAAGTTCAAAAACCCAGCGATCAAACTCACATGGGTAGCCCCGTCGGGCACTTCCAAATTCTGGATGGGTATGATGTTAGGGATCGTTACCGTACCGGTGGCCGTGTCGAGGTTGAAATCTGAACGGAGTACCACTCCCAACAAGGCGTTGGCGTTAAAATTGAAGCCCTTCAGCTCTGTTTGCCCTTGGATTGACTGCAGGCCCAAAGCCACATTACGCTCTCCCCTAGCAGAGGTGGTATCGGCGTTTTTTACTTTAGCCATTACCTGGGTCAATCGAGAGGTTACCAAACCATCTTTGGCGTCGACCATGAGATCGAGAATGGCTCTGCGAAGGAGTTTCCCAGCAGATGCTACATTGCCAAATTCGGTGCCATTTTCCCGAGTTCTCGCAAAGGCAGGATCGGATTGGATCCGGGCTTTACTGACTCCGCTTTTGGTTTTTACCAAATACCCTTGTTTGCCCTTGTAGAAGGTAAGATCGCCCAAGGTGCCTTCGATCTTGATTATGCTTCTTAGTTTTGCCATAATTTTCATTTTTATGTCGTAAACCACGACGTTGTTGAACTTCTTTTAGGACAAGCTGATGGTTCCAGGCGCGCTTAAACATTGGCCACTGTTTGGTATATACTGGGACCTACCAACTGCCACTATTCAAACTTCGAAGTTTTTTTGGATGGGTGTATGCCAAGCTTTCCTATTTAGTTGCATTTCACCTTTCTTTGTCCACTTTTACATTTCCTTCCATTTCTTTCCAGTGGTGCCCATACTTTCCCAATTCTCCCCAATGTATGCTTCTTTTGCCGTTTCTTCCGTTTTCTCCCCATTTCTCCCTTTATACCTAAATGCATGCGGGATGGCTTTCCCATGCTTAAGCCATACCTAAGCTATGGCGCATCTGTACAGAATTTTTGGAATTGTCTGGTGCTTGATACGACACTAGCCAACAGCCCTTAAGAGCCCCTATTTTGTAAGCGCCGCGTGTTGAACACAGCCTGGAACATTGAGACTCTTTTGGTTGCTCACGGTAAGATCCACAGGAGGCTTCAAACAACCTTTTTAGCAAGCGGGAATGAAGGCCAAATGGGGTATAAGCATTGGAATGCCCCGTGTTTTATTTAGGCTTCCGCTGTCCTAGATGGACTAAACGCAAAAAAACTTCCTATACTCTATAAGAAATTATTGTTTTTAACGTTACATATCTTACAAAACTCTATTTTGTGACTTTCCCTAGATATATGATTTTACTAACTGTAGCCTATTGGCGCTACTATATGCAGAGGCACACATGTACCGGATTTGTATTTACCCCAAAGACGTTTCATGGCTTACCGGTAAAGGTGAGCGCTCTGCCCGTGAGCTTATTAGAGACATTAAGCTTTTACACCATAAAGACAAGCACCAGTTGGTGACCATTAAGGAATTTTGTGAGTATACGGGACTACCCTATGACGATGTTTTTAATGTGATTAACCAAAAAGGCAGCTCTCGCCATTAGCTTTTTTGAAAACACCAAACTACGTGATCTTCAAACAAGCCAAACTTTTCTGTATCTGAAGGCGGTAGATTTTGGACTTTCAGTTCTTGTGTATTAAATCCGACTTTTTCAAACCGCAAATAATAATCCAGGCCACAACTCCTACAATGGTCATAGTGCCCATGGACTTTTTCAAAATCCTTATAAGGGATTTCCGAATTTTCAAAAGTGTGGAGACTTTTTAACGGAAAGATTGGCACACTCACCAAAAAATGACCTCCTGGTTTTAACAAACGATAGACCTCTTCAATTGCCTGAACATCCTGGACAATATGCTCCAAAACATGCCATGCGACTACCAAATCGTAATTTTCAGAAGGTAAATTGGTACGGGTAATGTCCTGTACTATATTGATATGTTTTACTGGTCTTATATTCAATCTATCATATGTACTCCCCTCCTGCAAATTCTTTGCCATGTAAGTGTTTTCATTTAGATTGGGTGCTATATGAAGTACTCTCTTAGGGTTTTGTAACAAGTTAAAGTATTCTAAAGCAAAGGGCATCAAACGAGTTCTTTGAAGTGACCTACATTTAGGGCACTTTCCCTTGAAAAATTGGGTCCCCTTCCAATTACAGATGTCACATTTTACATTATCTCCAGCATGCATGATCACACGGCCTTTATTAACCAAAAAGTCCTTAGCTTTATCTACGTAAGCTCTAGGGTTATTGACAAAATTGACTAGTTTCATTTCCTAAGTTTTAGTTAATTGGTATAAAATGCTTCGAACTGTTTGCGCTGGGATTCCAAATTAAATTCATTACTCACTCTTTTTTGTGCGGCCTTCCTTATTTTTGCTTTAGCTTCCTTTGTCAACTGGCTTATTTCCAAAATTTTCCCTGCCAAAGCCTTTGGATTATTCTTAGGCACAACCCAGCCAGTCTCCCCATCTAAGACATTTTCAGGTAAGGCTCCACCATTGGACACTATGCACAAGCAACCCATTGCTTGGGCTTCCAAAACGGCATTACAAAAGCCTTCCGACAAACTATATTGAACATAGATCTCCGTATTTCTTAAATGTTCTACTATCATTTCATGCGTTTGCTTTCCCTTTAAAACCACTTCATCTTCTAAACCAAGGTCTACAATCAATCGCTCCAAAACTCGCCTTTCCTTTCCTTCTCCTATGACCCTATAGATAAACGTCTCTCCCTGTTCCTTCAGTTCTTTGAGTGCCTTAAGAATTAAATCTATTCCTTTGATTTCATGTAATCGACCAATTGTTAAGAACATTCCTTCCTTTCTTAAATTTTGTGGCAGATTTGAAAACCGTTGCACATCCAATGCAGGCGTTATTATTTGAACAGGGACCCCCTCCTCCAAACCTTCTTCTTTCGCCCTAGTCTCCATGTATTTAGATATTGCATGCACCTTATCCACTTTGCGCCATAACAAACCATAACACCCTGGGTGCTTTTTGGGATATATGTCCATATCATAGCCTCTTAAACTCACTGCCATTTTTGCTCCGATAGCTTCTGCCACGACTTCACTTTGTATGGCCATGGTAGCAAAGCCAAAATGTAACCAATCCAAATCTGCGGTAAGCATGTGCGCATTATTATACATGTTTTTGGCGATTTGCAGCCCCCCTTTTTTTTCTTTGCGTTCCAATACCATCAATTTCCATAATCGTTTTGGACAACGACAGACTAACTTGGTATACCCCCAGAGCATTGCAAATATTTGAAGCACTGCATTATCCTTATATACTTTTGGAGCCAAGACTACCTTGCATAAATTGAATGAGGGGTCGTGAAATTGTGCGAACAGCGTTACCTCATAGCCGGACTGTATCAATCCTTTTATTTTGGAATTAAAAAATGTCTCCGAATAATTAGGAGTCCTTGATAAGACCAGCCCTATTTTTATTTTTTGTTTTGTTCTTGGCACTGCAAAATAAATTTAGCAAGTTCTTTTGAAAACTCTTCTCCTGAGTTGATACTTAAATGATGGCCATCTGTATACTCATATTCTTGATGCTGTAAAGCTGCATTCCAATACTCAACTTTTGTTTCCTTGGCCAATTTTTCCATTTTTATATCAAAATTTGGCATCCATTCGTATTCCATTTCCCTCATTGCCTTATCTACAGGCATTCTTAACAATAGTACTGTTCCATGCCTTTTTAAATATTCTATTATGGTCTGTAGATATTCCAAGCGCCGTTTTGAAGCTCCCAAATATTCCTCCCTCATTTCCCTATAGCTATTTAGGGTAGCCTTTACCCTTTGTTCTTTTCTGTGTTGATCATCTTTTAAAGCGACCTCAAACCAACCATCGTCCCGAACTTCCAAATTTTCGCCATGGTAATTTGGCCATTTTTTTGTAATCAACTCAATGTTCCTACCTGTATAACAATAGAGCAAATAAGGAATGTTTGGTGCCCTATTTACATATTTGACTTTCCCCAAAACAGATTCCGACTCCCTAAAATAACCCCCATCGGTCCTTTCTTCCCTAGTATCGGAAATGGTCCAGGGATTGACCTCCAAAACAAACACGCCATTATGTACTTCAGGGTCCAACTTTCTTTTAATGCTGAGCAGATAGGGTTCCCCATAGGGTGTATGTATCCTCGAAAATGCATAGTTATACAGTTTTACACCAGGCAATAGGGCATTGCATATCCTAGGCTGTATCCCTTGTGCTGCCCTAGAAGACCCAATTATCAATGAGTGCTGTTTAGGACTTGTAAATTTTAAATAAAAGGCATCTGCATGTCCATCGGCTAAAGCAAATATTCCTAAAGCACTTATAAAAAGTAGCATCAAAAACCCACAAGATTTTAATAAAAACTTCCTCATATCAGAACTGAAAATATATAAACTCCTGTTCCTTTCCTCCGTATAAAAATATCACCATAGCAATCACATAATAAAGCCCCCACCGTAAGGCTTTGGGATACCTAAACCATAAATGCTCTATGGCATACCGCCCTTCCCGACCACGCCATTCTACCAAAACAAATAGCCCCAACAACACCAATAAAAAACTTGGCCGTATCTCCGGAATCGAAAACAAGGAGGCACTAAAAACACCTTTAAGATAAGACAGGGCTTCCGTCACGCTAGCAGCCCTAAAAAATACCCAGGCCACAACTGTTAATAAAAAGGTACTCCCCATTTGCCAACATTCCCTAAAATTGGGCAACAACTGCCCTTGTGCCACAACTTCGGTGTGCTTCCTGTGTTGTTTTAAGAGAATTAAAGGTAAAAAGTAGGCGGCATTTAAGCCTCCCCACACCAAAAAAGTCCAATTGGCGCCATGCCAAAAGCCACTCACTAAAAAAATAACCAACACATTTCGCAACACCTGTCCTTTAGAGCCTCGAGATCCCCCCAAGGGAATATAGACATAATCCCGGAACCAGGTGGATAAGGAGATATGCCAACGTCTCCAAAATTCAGCAATGTCCCTAGAAAAATAAGGGGTTGCAAAATTCTGCATCAAATCAAAGCCAAATAGGCGGGCCGTTCCTATAGCGATATCCGAATAGCCCGAAAAATCCCCATAAATCTGAAAGGCAAAAAAAATGGCTCCCAAAAACAAGGTACTTCCCGAATGCTCGGTATGATGTTCAAAGATGGTATTGGCAAACTGGGCACAGTTATCGGCAATCACTATTTTCTTAAAAAGCCCCCATAGTATTTGACGCAAGCCGTCTACCGATTTTTGATACTTAAATTCACGTCGTGTTTGAAACTGTGGCAACAAATGGGAGGCCCGCTCTATGGGGCCAGCCACCAATTGCGGAAAAAAACTCACAAAAGCGGCAAAAGCGATAAAGTCCTTGGTGGGCCCCAAGCGCTGTCGGTACACATCTATGGTATAGCTCAAGGTTTGAAAGGTATAAAAACTAATGCCTACGGGCAGGATAATATGAAGGGTATTCGGTTGGATCTCCTTCCCTAAAAACGAAAAGGCTTCGGTAAAATTAGCTATGAAAAAATTATAGTACTTAAAAAAGCCCAAAAGCCCCAGATTCACCACAATACTGGTCCACAACAAATATTTACGTTCTTTAGGATTGGCTCTCTTCCCTAATGCCAGACCTATACCATAATCCACAAGCGTACTAAAGGCAATCAGGGCCAAAAAGCGCGGATCCCACCAGCCATAAAACACATAACTGGCAATGACGATCAAAACATTTTGCAGTTGGCGGCGCTCCCCTCCAAACGCCCAATACAAAGCAAATACTAAGGGTAAAAAAACGGCAAAATCTATCGAATTAAACAGCATAGGTTTTCAATATTTGTTGGTAACATTTTTGATGTTCTTGTATGCACTTGTCTAAGGAAAATTGATTTTGGGCGCGCTGCAACATATCGGTGGCCAAAGCATTTTTGGTCTTGACATCCAAACTTAAAAATGCCTGAAGGCTATCACTAAGGGCCTTTACATCCCCCGCTGGGAACAATAAGTCATCCCAATTTTCAAGCAAATCCCGAATTCCCGGGATATCGGAACCTATCACCACACGCCCCGAAGCCATGGCTTCCAAGGGAGCTAGCGGCAAACCTTCCTTACGTCCCTCATCTTTGGTAGGAATCACAAACAGGTCGGCAACGGCCAAAAAGGGCCTCACATCCAATTGTTTCTCTATAAACATAATCTGAGAAGATGAATAAGTACGCTTTAGTTCCTTTCCATAGGCATTCTCATGGTCTCCCACAATCAGCACCTTAATTCTTAAATCCTCCAAACTTTGTACAGCCTCTAACAACACTTCAATCCCTTTTACAGGAGCCAAATTGGCGACAGATACAATAACAAAATCGCTATCTTTAAAACCATGTCCTAAAGGAGTGGTCCTCGTTCGGTTCAAGGGGCGAAACCGTTGAAGGTCGACCCCCAAGGGCATATACAGCACCTTATCGTTATAAGATGCCAAGATCCCTGTTTCCATATCCCTATTAACGGCAATGATTTGGGTGCTTAACTGACTGCGCCAATGCCAGGCCTTATTGCCCCATCCCATAGCCTTTTTGGTATACACATAGGGGATACCCGTCCATTTGGCAGCCAAGGCCTCCGTAAAATCCGAACTCCAATGCCAGGAATGGATCAAATCAAATTGCTCCCGCTTAAAAAAACGGGCTATAGTTCGTATTCTAAATGCTAAGCTATAAAATGGACGGTAGGGCACACAAAAGTTGACGATATGAATGGGCACACCTAAGCCCTTTACTTCCTTAAAAAAAGCACCGCCGTCATGCTGACAGGCAATATGCGGTTCAAATAGCGTCTTATCCAATCCCTTTACCAAATCATAAACCACCTTCCCGCTTCCTGCGGTATCAAAATTAGGGATGGTAAAGAGTATTTTTATACGTTTTGTCATACGCTTCTTGCTGCTCCTGATACTAAGCCAGAAGCCTCTTGTTGGTTAAAAGCAGCCAAAACCAATAACATGTTTATGGTATGGGCCGTTTCCGGGTTGGGCTGCTCATAAAACTTACCAATCGCCTCCTTGATAAAAGATTGTCGCAAACCCAATACCATCGGCGAAGTTAATAAATAAGCTTCCAAAGCCGACTGGTTCTCAGCCCCTAAAAACTGTAACTCCCAATTACGCTGAACATAAGGAGTCCCTAATCGCTGCTTTATAGTCCGTTGCGTTTTATTGATAAGGCGATAGGGCCAATTAAAAGGCGCTTTATTCCAATGATAATTAGTGAGGTGGAAAGGGCGCTGGTCCTGCCAGGATACCTTGGCCAAGTGTGGTGCACGTTCCCTTATATAGGCAATTTGTAGCTGCCGCCCTTTTAAAAAGGCTTCAGGAATGTTGGTAATCAATGCACACATGCGATTGTCATAATAAGGAAGGGACACAGAGTGGACACTCTCAAACACCGACAAATTTACTGAAGTCCATCGAGGGGCCCAATACAAACTCTTAAAAGCCCTGATCTGGGCATTCGCACTTTCAGGAATGTCAATAGCCTTTAGCAAACTGCTAACCCGCTCCCTCAAATAAGCTTCAAAACTGCCTTCCAAGTCCCATATCTTCCATAATTGTTGAGCCAATTTCAATCCTCCGGGCTTTAAAAGCTTTTTTAGCAACACCTCTAACTGCGCCTCAAAAGGAAGGGAGTCATTTACTTTCATATCATCAAACAGTACATCCCCCCAATGCCCCAAAAGAAATAAACTTCCCAATCCCTGTAAATGTTCTGTAACGGCCATTTGTCTAGGACTACAAAAATCGGCATAACAGCCATTCAAATTGGCAAGATCTTCTAAACGTTCCCATAAATAACCTTTAGGAATTTGCAACGACTGAAAAGGCATGCCTGCCCTTTTTGCTAGTTGCTTGGCAATAGCGGTTTCTGGATAGCCCCCAGCAAAATCATAACTATAACTTGCCACAGAGGCACCTGTCTGCTGTAAAGCCACTGCCAAAGTCCGACTGTCCAAACCACCCGACAAAGGCAAAATGACCTCTTGTCCCGCTACCTGCCCTCCGACAATCTCCTCCAATAGATCTCCATACCGCTCCAATGCTTGGGCAAAATTAAGGTCTTCCGGTCGGTACGCCCATTTAAAATAGGGCTTGGAACCTTGCAAATACCCCTCGGCATCCAATTCATGCACACTGGCAGGTCGCAATACCTCCTGGTCCTTCCAATACGTATCGCTATCCAGAAAAAAACCAATGGCTGTAAACACACAAATAGCCTCCAAATGCAGTTCATGAGGAGCTTTTACCTTAGTAAAGGTCTGTTTACTCGGAATGATGGGTGTTTTGATGGTTTTCATTAGCTACTGCGCTAATATAGGAAATGGATTGGTATTTTTCTTCTTGATTGGACTTAATTAGGAGCAAGTCTGATTTGTAAAGGAAGTGAGGGCTTCCTATGGTTACAACAAGCCCTCTATATTTACGGATTACTTCAGTCGTACCTCCTTCGTAATGACGCTGGGCTTTGGGGTGAGGTCTTTTTCATTTTAAAGATTACTTCGCTCGTGCCTCACTCGTAATGACGGAAGGGGTCATTGCGAACGGAACGCAGTGGAATGAAGCAATCTTTTTAAGGGTAGGCCTTCCATTGTACAGATTACTTCAGTCGTACCTCCTTCGTAATGACGGAGGGGTCATTGCGAACGGAACGCAGTGGAATGAAGCAATCTTTTTAAGGGTAGGCTTTTTCATTATAAGGATTACTTCAGTCGTGCCTCCTTCGTAATGACGCTGTATTTTTGGGGTGAGGGCCTTTTCTTTTTACGGATTACTTCACTCGTACCTCACTCGTAATGACGTAAATTTTATAAATTTAAACTATGAAAAAAGCCTATGTATACTTTATGGCCAACAAAAACAATACGGTTATTTATATAGGCGTCACCAGCAATCTACTCAAAAGAGTCTATCAGCACAAAACAAACGTTTATAAAGGTTTTACCTATAGATATAATTGTGACAAGTTGGTGTATTATGAGGAATTTGATTCTATCACTCAGGCTATTTCCAGAGAGAAACAACTTAAGGCTGGCAACAGAAAACGAAAAGAAGACTTGATCAAACTAACTAATCCTGAATGGCAAGACCTGTCTGATGGTTGGTTGTTTTACTTTTCATAGGCTCAATTCAATGCGGTCCCTGTATTTTTAAGAAGCGTCATTGCGAACGGAACGCAGTGGAGCGCGGCAATCTTTTAAGGTATCGCAGATTCATTGTACAGATTACTTCGTTCGAGCCTCACTCGTAATGACGGAAGGGGTCATTGCGAATGGAACGCAGTGAAATGAAGCGATCTCTTTAAGGGTAGGCCTTTTCATTGTACGGATTACTTCAGCCGTGCCTCCTTCGTAATGACGGAGGGGTCATTGCGAATGGAACGTAGTGGAGTGAAGCAATCTCTTTAAGGGAGGGCCTTCCATTGTAAGGATTACTTCGCTCGTGCCTCCTTCGTAATGACCAAAGGCGTCATTGCGAACGGAACGCAGTGGAGTGAAGCAATCTCTTTATGGTATTGTCTTTTCATTTTAAAGATTACTTCGCTCGTGTCTCGCTCGTAATGACACCTCCTAACACCTGGTCATAAAGTTCCAGAAACTGTTGGATAGAGTGCTCAGCACAAAACTCCGCCTTCACCAAATCATGGGCATTTTGGGTAATCCGCTGCAAGACTTCCTCAGAGATATGTATCACCTCCAAGACCGCCTTCGCCATCGCTTCTGGATCATAAACAGGCACCAACCACCCTGTTTTTCCTGGAAGCACTACTTCGTCCATCCCCCCACAATCGGAAGATATTACTGGAATACCTAAAGCCATCGCCTCAAGAACCACATTGGCAACCCCTTCATTTAAACTAGGTAGTAAGAGTGCATCAAAAGTTTGCAGAGACTTGAACAAGGTTTCCTGAGGCATTCCTTTTTGAAAGCTCACCAATTTTTCCAGTCCTAACCGATTTCGCATGAAGAGTAGCTCTTCGGATGGACTCCCCTGTGCTATAATGGTATAATGACATTCTATCCCCAGTGTGTTATATAAATAGCTTATGGCCAATAAGGCAAATTTATAGCCCTTCACCCAATGATGGCGCCCTACAGAGATTAGTTTTAGGGGTTGATTTTTATGTTTTTGAGGAGGCCTGTACTCACTAAAGATAGTTTCTTGAATTGGGGACCGTATCAATTTTATTTTGGAAGAATTGGCTCCATACTTTTGTCCTTCCAAAGCAATTGCTTTGGACACCGCATGAAAGCCATCTACTAAAGGAAACACCTCCTTATAAATTTGCCCCATATAGGGCTGTACTATAGGGCTATAATTGATGTGTGACCCCAAAAAACTTACCACAATTTTTATATCAAATTGTTCCTTTAAAAACCAGTAGAACTCTAAATCCCGAGCCCATTGTATATGAAACACATCTGGACGGTATAAAATAATGGGTAGAAACTTTGTAAACCAAATCCATTTGTCGTATACCCTAGGATATTTTTTTATGACTTTAATTAGCTTTAGCAAGTCTTTTGGCGCCTTTATGGCCAATAGGCCGACCCTATATGTACTTATTAGTAAGTTTTTATAGTGGGATTTAGGAGTTATATAACATTTTATGTTTTTAGATTCGTAGTTATGTAAGCGCTCCCTAACACCAAATAATAACACTTCGTTGGTTGAGGCTACCCCAAGAATTACATGTTCTATAAATGTAGTACTAGGTACAGAACCCGAAAAAATGGCTATTTTCAATTCCTTAATTTTCTTTAATTATTATATTTTACCTTGTCAAACCAGCTATAGCCCCTATTGGTAATTTTATAAAATAGACCAATACTATATAATTTGATTATTTTTGTTTTTGTAAAAATATGCTTGTTCAAACTAAAAAGTTTCTTAGAAAACGCCATTGCTTCCCGCAATTTTTTATTTCTATACATATTTTTCACAAGGTAAAAGCTTAGTTTATATTGACACAGGACACATTCATCGGAAAGCTCAAACTCATCTTTATTTTCCAACAACTCGCTAACAATTATTGACCTAGAATAGGACTTACCATTATCATACTCTATCCTATTGGGATGCACTCTATTTTTTACAAGAACCTCATCTATAATTGCTGGCTTCAATTTTTTCAACAAAGCTTTGATATGATAGTCATAATCATCTGGCCCTATTAAATCTTCATTAAAATTTAGCTCTACATTTTCCAAAGATTTTCTTTTCCACAGAGGTGCATTGGTACTCCACCCTATTTTTTTTAAAATAAAATCATTTACAGGATCCTGACTGTATAAACACTCATTCCAAAATTCCATTTCCCGCTTGGTATCATTATTAAAAAATAATGTTTGAGAAATTGTAAAATCATAATTTCCTTTCATTAAAGCTTTTAAGTCCTTTTCTAGTTTGGAAGGCTGCATTAGGTCATCAGAATCAAACCAATTTATAAATTCTCCCTCACTTTTAAACAACCCAAAATTTCGACATCCAGAGGGGCCTTTTTTATAAGGTACCGTTCGCCTAAAATATCTAAATCTATTATCTTTTTCTATATAGGTTTTTACTATTTCAGAAGTATTATCGGTAGATCCATCATCAATTATAAGGCATTCCCAATTGGCATATGACTGCACCAATATGGAATCTAGGGTCTCCCTAATAAGCCTGCTCTATTATATGTGGGTATAATAATTGATATCAGCCGGGACTTCATATCAAAATTTTACTATTAAAAAAGTCATACAGCAATAATTATAATACTTTAAAGATGTTATATTTTATACTTTTAACAAAGAGAACAATGAATTTCCCATAGAATATACTTACAGCTATATATCCTATTGATATAAACATTCCAATTAACTTTAAGTTACCTCTTTATTTTTTTTCAAATAATAATTTAAAATCTTGATTTTATATTTTATAGGTAAAAATATAAAGGGACCAATTTTTTCTACTATTTTTCTATTTATAAAATAAGATATCAAAAATCCCTCTAATTGTCTTTGTGATAGAGAATCAAATTTTTCTTTATCAAATATGCGCTTATCTGCATTACCCTTTTTTAACTTCTCAAACCATGACACCAAACTTCTCAGCTCTATGCCATTAATAGTATAATCGTGTTCTGTAAAAGCCCGTAAAAGGTCATCCTGCTCTGGGTGAGTCAAAATTCCTAACTTTTTATGAATATATTGAGCTATTGGAATGTTGCGTACTAGCTGTTCTTTTCTTCTATTTGCCGTTACACTAGTTTGATGTATCCTGCAATAAAGTAGAGCTTCTTCCAATTGATGGAATTTCCCTTTAAAAATCAATCTACTCCACAAATCATAATCTTCTGACGGAACCGCATTAGGATTATACCTCTCCAGTAAAAGAATTTCTCTAGGAATCATAACTGTGGGATGAAAAATAGGGTTTGAAAAGACTAGTTTCAGAGAGATATCCTCATGTTGAGAAGGAGTTCCCAATGTTTTCCCATTTATATCCTCAACTGAAGTCCCACAAAAAATTATTTGATTATCGTTTGCAAATACTTCCAATTGCCTTTCCAATCGATGAGGAAAAGACACATCATCATCATCCATTCGTGCGATGTAGGTTCCTTGGGCCTGAGCAATCCCCTTATTTAAACTATCTGCAATTCCTGTATTGGCTTCCTTTTTTATATACCTAATTCTATGATCCCTAAAACCCCGAATAATTTCCTGAGTCCTATCGGTAGAACCATCGTCCACAATAAGGAACTCAAAGTTTTTATAGGTCTGGTCCAAGATACTTTGGATGGCCTCGGCTATAAATTTCTCTCCATTATAGGTGGCCATCACAACAGAGATTAAGGGTTGGGTATTTAGATGCTCTTTCAACTGCAGTTTAAATCAAGGATTGGTAATATTTTATGTTTTTCTCTATAAGAAGCTTCCAATCGAAGTTTTGTTCAATCGTCTTTCTTGCTTCGGTAGACAGCTGCTCCGCATTTATTTTATTCAGAAACAGTTGTGTGACCAGGACTTCATAGTCTTCTTCTATCTGGGCCAGTAAACCATTAACACCATGTTGGATGATTTCCTGAAATGATGGTATGTTTGAGGTAATGACCACTTTTCCCAAGGCCATTACCTCTAGTAGTCCAACGGAAAAATTCTCCCCAAAAGAAGGAAAGAGCACTACATGGGCCTTTTGCAAGTAAGATTCAATTTCGGCATTTGGAACGGCTCCATGATAGGTGGTTTGCAGACGTGCTTTGTCTGACAAGAGGTTAATTGCCTTTTGGTTCCAATAATCGTTATTGTTATTGCCCATTATATGAAAGGTAGCCTGAGGGAAATGCTCCAGTACCTTATTAAAGACCCTGCAGGCTATGTCGATCCCTTTTCTTTCCCTAATGGAGCCAAAATAAAAGATGCTAAAAGGCTGGGTTGGTTCTTGTAAATAGTTTTTACGAGTTGGCAAGACCGGCATCGTGACCCCATTGTATAATACTGTAGGTCGCTGAGGCAAATTGAAGCTTTTTTGGGTTATGTCTGCCGAGTGTTGGGATACCGCTATGACATTGGTATGTATGCGTTTAAAAAAACGACGTTCGAAAATTGTGTCTGACAGCCTATTATCGTAGCCCATGAATTGGTGCAAGGTTAGACCAGAGCCATGGCAACGGACCACTTTGGGCAATTGCCCCTTGAAGTAACAAGCATCGCCTCCATAGTCGTGAAACTCTACCAAATCAAAGCCTTGTTTGCTAACAAACTTGGAGGCTTTCCAGGAAATGAACCTGCGATTAACGAATTCCAAGCCCCGCTTTAAGGTGATGTATCCCGGTATTTTAAAACGTCTGAAAGGGCTCTTTATGCGTTCATTAATTGTACTTAAGTCCTTAATGCTTACCACCTGCACTCCATGATCCTTAAACTCCATTGCTGTCGAGCCAAATGAAAAGATTGTTATATTATGCCCCCGTTGCTGTAGCTCCTGGGTGAATTGTTTGACAAATACCCCTATCCCTCCTGTTTTGCCCATTTTGGGATGGGCATATTCTCTGGTAATAAAGCAAATTTTTATAAAATTCATTATTTAATTAAGAAACCATCTTTAAAGCTAATTATTTCAAAATCCTTAAATTCCCGAAACAACTCTTTTTCAGACATTAAATAATCACGCCAATCTACACTTTCAAAATATAATATTTGTTTTGTTCCATTTATCACTTGTCCTTTCATTTTCAATATGTCAGCTTCATAATTCATATTATATTGTTTAATATTAGGATAATATTTAATTGGGATAAATTCTCCCTGTAATCGAGTAAAAAACCTCAAGGCATCTGTGGCATTAGTATACAAGTTCAAATTTTGGTGTTGTTTTAAATAATCCACTACACCAGAATTCTTCCATTTTTTTCCAGAAAACCCTTGACCATTAAAAAAATGATTTTTCCATACGGGAACTGAAGATACACAAACACTAAGAAGTAAAACAGATAAAATTATATATATATATATATTTAACTTACTATAGGTATAATAATAATTAAAAAAAGTAACAATTAACAAAATTAGCATTGGGTATATTGGCATCAATATCCTATAATCTAATGGTGTATGTGCATCAAAAAAAGAAATCGAGATTAATAGAAAAATTATATAGGTTCCTATAAAAAGAAAGTTAAAAAAAGATATGTTATTTTTTTTTAACTTAAGTTTATTGACTTTAAACAAAAAAAATATAGTCAAGAATACTATTGTTCCAAAAAAGTACTTATTATAAAAAAACCAATCATAAAAAACATGAAACCCGAATTTAATTTTTGAAAAACTAATTATGTGAAATCCAATTGTTCTATCCACAACTGTTGTTGGGAATTTTAATGTATAGGTAATCCAGATTGCAATTATTAAAAAAACTGAAACAAGATAAATACATAAATTCAACAATTTAACTTTAAAAATCTTATTAGATAGAAATAATATATATAGGCAAATTGAGCCAATAAAAGCTACTCCAGCATATCTTGTTAAAAATAAAAAACCACTAGAAATTCCAACAAAAATTAAAATAAGGCTTGAATTTAACTTTATCCATTTAACAAAAAGATATAAGGTCAACATAAGAAACATTACAAACAATCCTTCACTTGTAAACAAAAGGAATTCAGTAGTTGAAATAGAGAACAGTACAAGAAGTAATGAAACAAGTTTAAGACTATCAACTATTTTTAATTCATTCATTATCAAGATCAATAAAGAGGCATACACTAACGCTAAAATAAGGTTTAAATATAGGCCAGCATCAATAACATCTATATTAAAAAGATATGAATTTAAACCTAAAAACAATGGATATAAAGGTGGCCAATGATTAACTAAATTGCCATAATTATCAACAACTCCTTTCCCTTCCGATATATTTCTAGCAACTTCAATATAATTAACAGAATCAGGAGTAACTCCTAAGTTAAAGGGTTTGGTTATTAATAAAAAAAATAAGGAAAAGACAATTCCTATTATAAAATATTTGTAATTTTTTCTCATAAGAATTATTTAAAAATCCCATATTTAAAGATGCAATAAATTGCTCTAAAACCATCCTTCCAATTTATTTTTTTACCTTCATCATATGTACGTCCATAATAGGATATACCAACTTCGTATATCCTTACTTTTGGAATTCTAGAAATTTTTGCAGTAACCTCTGGTTCAAAACCAAAACGCTGTTCCTTTAAATCCAAACTCTGTATCAAATCTGTTCTAAATAATTTGTAACAAGTTTCCATATCAGACAAGTTTAAATTATTAAACATGTTGGATAAAAAAGTTAAAAACCTATTGCCGATGGTGTGCCAAAAAAACAAAATTCTATGGGCTTTACTACCTTTAAACCTAGAACCATAAACTACATCGGCAAGTCCATTAATAACAGGATTTAATAATTCGTTATAATCATTAGGATCATATTCCAAATCGGCATCCTGTATAACAATATAATCACCTGTTGCATTTTTTATTCCAGTATGAAGTGCTGATCCTTTACCCATGTTGATATGATGCTCAAAATATTTTATATTTATTGTGGGGTGATTTTCTATATAAGATTTTACGATTTCTGTTGTATTATCTAGAGAGCAATCATTTACAATAAGGATTTCTTTTTCTATGCTATTCAACAGTTCAACTTTTCGTACCTTATCTAAGATCATATAAATGGTTAAAGCTTCATTATAAGCCGGAATTACAATGGATAGTGTAGTTACTTTCATATAAACTTTTTAATATTAAATCATAAATTAATAGACTTTAATTAGCATTTGATTCCTATTATAATATCCTGAAAACTTAAATAATTATCTATACCACTCCAACCACCAAAATAAAACAACTATTATTCTTCTATTTAAAAGTAAATGCGCTTTTACCCTTGGACACTCGTTTTTCTGCTTCCTCATTGAGCAAAAAAAACGTGAATAAACATCTCCCATTAGGTTTTAAAATTCTTCTAATTTCAATAAGATAATTTTCCAAATATTTTTCAAACATATGAGTAAAAACCGAGGTTAAAAAAACAAAGTCAAAACTATTTGCTTCAAATGGGAATTTAAAATCTGATGCTAAAACTTTTCCTTGGGGATCATAACGTTCATTATAAACATCAATATGTTTAAATTTAATATTGGGGTATTTTATCGTAAAATTTGATTGACACCAATTAATCCCATCCTTGATAATTTCTAAACCTTGGTAACCTCCTTTTCTGATAAAAAAGCAGTAAAAGGAATGGCCATTCTCACAAAACCACTTCCAACCTCTAGGATACTGGAATCAGTAGTTATGTTACTATACCTTTTAAAATACTCAAAGAACTCCCGTGCTATTTTTTCATTATCCCCAATATCTATATTATCGTATCTTTTTGCCCGGTGACAACGCATGACGCTTTCCAGACCAGACTTCTTATTTATCCTTAAATATTTGCCACTTTGTTCTAAACATGCCCATTTGTTTCAATTCTATTAAATCTAAGTAAAATACCCCTTATTGGTTAACTTGTCTGTATGCGCAAGATGTAAAGTTCTAGTCAAATGGAAATGTAGTAATCGAGCCCCTAAACTTAGAGACTTCCTTGAAGTCAATATACTAAGCCTATAGAAACTCCTAATTAGTTTTACTGACTTAATGAACTTACCTGAAGGATTAGGGGCATAATAGTACTTTATCCATAGCCATAGATACATTACCAGATGCTTTGTCTTCTCTGTCTTCCCAGCTTCCTCTAAATGTTTTACGGTATCTGGAATAAAAAGATTTAAACCTTGATATACCTTTTTATAAAAACTACCACTGCTTTTAGGAGACGGCTCCAAAACAGTATCTGGTTTAGCATTATTTAAAATTTTATATTTAATCTTGGGTAATAATAGAGCCCTAATCATCAATTCTGGGTCATTAAATCTAGGATACCCTTCTGTAAACCCTTTAAGTTGTAAAAGAATTTCTTTTCTCCAAAATGGATTTACAATGGTCCAGGGTAAATTTGATGATAAAAAACCAATCAAATAATTTTCTAATAATTCTAAGTTTTGCTTCTTTAAAACACCTTCTTCTAATAATGATGTCGGAAACACCCAAAAATCATTGTTAGGAAAAGCTATAGCAGCGTTTACCCTTTGTTCCAAACAATATGGCATTAAAAAGTCATCGGAATCTAGATATATCACATAATCTCCATTAGCTTTTTCCAATCCAATATTTCTACAGGTTGGCGCCCCCTTAGGCCCTCTATCACGTTTGAACCATTGTATGCGTTTATCCCTTTTAGTGTATTCCTCCAATACCTTTAAAGTGTTATCAGTAGACCCATCATCAACAACAATACATTCCCAGTTTTTATTAGTTTGAGAAATCACCGAATCTAAAGCCTTCTTTATAAGATCTTCTCTATTAAAAGTTGGAATAATAATAGAAGTCAATGGTATTTTCATATTTATACAATGTCAAAAAAGATTTTTTTTGCAATAAGTTATTATCCTAGTATTTATCACTTGGACCTATCATTTTCCTGATAAATGACTTCGTTTAATGTACTCTCTGAGTGGATTCTCAATTAATTTATAACTCAATGATGACAATACTATCAACAGTATCAAATAAAAATAAAAATGTAAAGTTGGATTATTTAAATTTAACACCTTGAATACCTTAAAAGTAATGATGTAAATTGGGAGCTGCAATATATATATGCCATAACTTATTTCACCCAAAAAAATCAAACTAGGTTTATTGAAAATTGAAGTGATTTTACCGGAATTTAGAGAAATGAGCAATACCAAAGGCAAGAAAAGGATTAATAGCAACCCATTATGATAATTAAATACATGAACATATTTTAGAAATACCAAAAGTAATATCAAATTAATTAAGATAAGTTTATCATAATCCTTCTTCCATGTCTTCAAGTTTTGTTTGAAAAAAAAGCCCGCTAAATTTCCAATAAGGAATTCATTTAAATGCATTAAAGGAAAAAAATGAAAAAACTCATGCAATACCCTTGTACTTGCAAATTTTTCAAAAAAATCTGTCATCATATAGAGGTGAAGTAGAATTTGGCTTAAAACCCAAAAAGATATAATTATTAAAATATAGTTTTTGGATAATTTATTACCATTATAAAATGAATTAAAAAAGAAGGGGAATAAAGCGTAAAAAAAAACTTCAACTGACAATGACCAAGCTGGAACATTAAATGCTAAGGCTTTTCCTGGAAACCAAGACTGAACCATAAATAGATTCAAAACCATACCCTTTAGATCAAAATTGTAAAAATTAACTACCGCCTTATAAATTACAATTAATATTATAGCTAATAAATAAACAGGATAGAGCCTAGCAAATCTATTCTTAATAAAGCTAAAATTATTAATTTTAGTTTTATTTGAATACGCGATGACAAGTACAAAACCCGATAGAAAGAAAAAATAACTTACAGCAACATTTGCCTTCTTAAAAAGAAAACCTATCACCTCTAAATTAAAAGGGAATATGTCTTTGCCATAATGATAAACAACTATAGATATAGCTGCAATGAATCTAGTAAAAGTAATCTGGTTAACCTTTAAGCTATTTCTTATCTCTCCCAAATGATTTTATTTTTTAAGGTTCTGTACATAATATTTAGATTTGTTATTGAACACTCTCTAAAGTTTCTTGTAATATACTGATATGTTTTTCTAAGCTAAAATGAGCTTTTATACGTTTTTTCCCTGCTAGCCCTAGACCTTTAGCATAATCCATATCTTCCAACAACATTATCATATTGTTGGACATTTGGTCTACATCATGTTCTTTAGACAAGAGGCCTGTTGCTGTATGTTGAATCACATCTGAAATACCTCCATGATAAGTAGAAATAATTGGGAGTCCAGAAGCACTTGCTTCTAAAATTGTAACTGGAGTCCCCTCCATATCGCCATTGTCTGCGGTAATTGAATGCTGAACAAACGCCAACGATTCTTCCAAGAGTTTTCTAAATTGGTCTGAAGTTATAACTCCTACCAACTTTACATTATTTTCAAGACTCAATAATTTGACTAAGTTTTTACAGACATTGAACAACATGCCCTCACCAGCCATCACCATAGTGGCATCTGGATGTTTTTCCAACACTTTCTTAAAAGCTAAAATGGTATAATATGGTGCTTTTTTATCAGTGAATCTCCCCACTGACACAAATTGCTTTTTAAAAAACTTAGGATTGACCTCATAAAATTCCCCTTGAGGGCCACAAGGTGTATACACCAATTTGTTTTCAGGACATCCTAAATTTATTAAGGCTTGTAACATCACTTTAGATACTACAATTATTTTTTCTGCATGCATAAAGACTTCCGAGTAATTTCCACAGGATGCAATTACACTCTTTACACTAGCGTCAAAACCATGAAAGTGAACCACAAATGGAATTTTCACTAGTTTCAATACAGATATTAATTGGTAGGCATACGAACCATATTCTACCAAGACCACATCTATTTTGTTTCGCTTTAAAGACCTAACAATAACTTGATTATAAAGGTATGAAAACGATTTCCGGGTTAATTTCCTATATACTCTAAGGAACCAAATTCTTGAACTATTATTAACCAAAGACTTTTGATTTAACTCGAGGTTAGGAAATTGGCCATGATAGTAATAAATATTCCCTTTTAAAAGCTCTTTATGAGCTTGTATAAATGTTTCCGAGTATGTATTATTATTGGGTGAAAAAATTGCAATATTCATTCAAATTTCGGCTTTATAACTTTTTAGCAATCTGTATTTCAGAAAGTAAATCAACAGTTCTATTTTATGAGTTGGCTTTATTCTTATTCTGTAGAAATTGGATTTTAAAATATACTTGAATTTATTAAGTTTAAACCAATTTAAATACAATTCGTTTTCAAGTTTCTTTAATGTAAGCCCCCACTCTCTGTAAATATAATTTCTTATTTCTGCTTCTTCAAGTAATCTTTGTTGCTTTTCCTTATTTGTTCTATGAAATCTAGATGTGTTTTCATGACCCCTGAAATAGTTCAGAGGTTCATGAACAAATGCTATCTCTGTATTTTTGCAAATTTTAAGCCAAAATAACCAATCCCCACACATGCGCATGCTCAACAAATCTCTATCAAATGTATTTGTAGTTATCAAACTTTTATCAAAAACTACGGCACTGGCATTAGGAATGATATTTTTAATCACCAGATAATCCCTAATTAGCTTATTCCCTTCAATTTTAAAGTCATTTAACCATATATTAGGAACTAGATTTCTGGTATACTCTTTACGATGTAAGTGAAGCCTTCCATCTTCGTTAACATCCATTGTTTGCGTATAGCAAATTCTGGCCCCAGACATCAATTGCTCAATTGTCTTTTCTAGAAATGTCAATTCACAATAATCATCACTTTCTGCTATCCAGATAAATTTTCCTTTTGCAATTGAAATCCCTTTTTGCCACTGCTTAAAAGGAGATTCCGAATTTTTTCTATTAACTACCAAATGAGACACCCTTGGATGACTTTTGTAATTTTTCAAAAAGTCTACACTCTTATCTGAACTACAATCATCTAATAAAATCACTTCAAAATTTTGATAGGTTTGATTAAAAATACTTTCAAGCCTTTGTTTTAAAAATTTTAAATGGTTGTAATTAGGAACAATTACACTTACTAATGGTTTCAAACTTATTTTCTAAATTTATTAAAATAGTAGCTATAAAGCTTTTTTTTAGGAAGTTGCAATGGAAATTGTTTATATATTTCATTTCGAAAATAAACCTGATCTTCGTCCATTACGCTGGTATTATTAATAAAGGACGCTTGATTTGCATGTATCCGAAACTTTACCTGTTTTTCATTAAGTATCAATATATTTTGATGTTTTAATACTCTATAATAAAATTCATAATCTAGAATCTGTTTTAAATCCTCTCGAAATATTCCAACTTTGTTAAAAATATTCTTCCTAATAAGGACTGTTGTAGGTTCTCCAATTTTATTCAAAGGAGCATTGAAAAATCTAAAAGATTTAAACAAACCTCTATCTAAAAAACTTATTCCATGACCATTGGACCTTAAGTTTAAACTTTTCTGCAAGTCTCCATACACATCAATCCACCTTGACCTCTCTTCCTTAAGAACTGACTCTTCAAAAATAAGGTTTCGTTTAACTGCAACTAAACTAATGTTAGGATAATTTTCTAATACCTCCACCATTTTTTCCACACACTCAGGCAATAGAATATCGTCCTGAAACAAGAACTTAATGTATTGACCTTGAGCCAACCTTATGCAATTATTCCAATTGGCTCCAATTCCCTTAGGCTCATGATCAACTATATGAATTGGTAAGTTGGTTTTGGATTTGTAGGATTCTATAATTTTTAAGGTATTGTCTTTTGAGCTATCGTCAGACACCACAATTTCTAAATTAGCATAGGTTTGTGCAAGGACAGAATCCATGGCTTGGGCTATAAAATCGGCCCCGTTATAGGTAGGGATGCAAATGGAAACCAAAGGTTGTGTTCTCATTACTATTTCTTTATTCCAAGCATTAGTTTAATTAAGCGCCTAAACACAAAGGACGGTTTTAGGAAACTCCTTTCTAACGTTTTATTTACATCTGCCAAATAAACAAATGCATCAAAATATTTTGAGGCATGTTTTTTAAACACATATGATTTAACCTCTAGTTCTGTTTTTTTATCCATCAATGAGGTCATGGAAAACTCCTTTATACGATAAAAAAAAGTAATAGAATCCAGTTTTACCACTTTATCTTCCTTATTCAGGATATGAATCCAAAACTCCCAATCTTCCAACCCTTTTAGCATGGTTTCATCATAACCGCCCACTTTTTTCCAATCCTCTTTATGGAACATGGCACTGCAATATACCATATTAGCCACAAACAACCCATAATAATGGAATGGCTTGAGTTTCCACTCCCCAGTTTTGATTCCAAAACGCTCTACCCTACCATAGACTAATTTTGCCCGATTACCCTCTATTTCCTCGACACAGGATTCAATATAATTGGCACTTAAATAATCATCTGCATCCAAAGGCAATATGTAACTTCCATTGGCCCTTTCAATTCCAAAGTTTCGAGCACTAGACAAACCGCCATTGGTTTTTGAGAAATATCTAAATCGAACATCTTTCGAAGTCCACAGCTTACTTTGTGATTCAGTATGATCTGTAGCACCATCATTCACAATAATACACTCCCAATTCTGATATGTTTGCTCCAACACAGACTGTAAAGCCTGATTCAAATACTCCGCCTGATTATAACATGGCACTATAACAGAAACCTTCATTGGCTTACTTCCTTTAGAATGGATATTCTTTTAAGCTTTTTTTTGACCTGATGGAGCTTTGCCTTTAAAGTGCTCCTTATCTTCACAGCTTTCATTTTCCAAAAGAAATCTTCATGCAAAACCATTGCCCGTTCATTCTCTACCAAATTTGGCATATTACTGCTTATACCGTCCAAATGAAATTTGGAAATAACCTCTGGTATATGCATATAGCTAAATTTAAATTTGATAATCCCCAACATAAAAAATTTCCAATCGGAAACTATTTTGAATCTTTCATCATACATCAACTTATCAAAACAACTTCTCTTTACAAGTGTTGCTGGATGTGGTAAGGTATCCTTTATAAAGTACAAGAAGTCCAAAGTATCTGGGTAAGTTTTTATGTATTCCTGTCTAGCTGCAACAGCAATATCCCCAAAAAGGAAATCTTTATCATTTCCAAGAGCTATACTTTCCGCGAAATGGAACAAGGCCCTTGTAGTGTAGAAAATATCTCCACTATTGAGGAACAAGATGTACTTTGCAGTAGCCAGCCTTATTCCCTTATTCATGGCATTATAAATTCCCGTATCTGGCTCACTTAGCCATAAAGCTATGTATTTTTTTTCCCTTTCTATCAACTCCTTACTTCCATCGGATGATCCACCATCAATGACGATATGTTCAAAATTCAAAAACTCCTGTCCTTTTACACTTTCAATTGTTTTTAAAAGACCCGATGCATTGTTCAGGTTAACCGTTATTATGGAAATTAATTTACTCAATTAACACTTATTATCAATTAACAAGCCTTGAAAAAGCTCTTTATATTTTTTTGCCTGAACTTCTAAGCTATATTTTTTTATGGCTTGATTTCTTATTTCACTTTGATTGAACTTATAATCGCCATTGAGAAAAGACTGAATGGCAGCTTGTAATGCAAGAACACTTATTTCATTAGTAAGCAATCCATTGTGACCATGATCAATCATTTCTTTAATTCCTCCTACTGGAAATCCAATTACAGGTGTTCCGCACATTAGGGATTCTAAAACCGTATTGGGTAAATTATCCATCAAGGACGGGATGATAAAAATATCTGCCGCAGAATATACCAAACTCATCAAACGCTCATCTTTAATTGGCCCCAGCTGTATTAGATTTCCCATTGTTTTAAGCTCACTCGTTTTATGGCCAACCGCACATAAAACCGCATCATTGACATTTAAACTTTCAAAGGCTTTCATCAGATACACAAAGCCTTTTCTATTATTTTTCAATGATTCTGCTACAAATAAAATCACTTTTTTACCCTTTGGAATATTTAGTATTTCCCTTGAAAATTCTTTATTTCTCAAAGTGAAGACCTCCTTATCCAAGCCATAGGGAATATGTAAAATTCTATTATTCAAAAAAGCACCAGATTTTTTAGCTTCATTGGCCAGCCATAAAGAAGGTGCTACTAGCGTTAAACTTTTACAGCTTTCGAAAAGCTTTTGTTTTAAACTGAAAATCTCTGCTGATATCTCCTTTTCTTCCTGAGAAACTAATCGGAGTTTTGGTTTGCCATAGGTATCTATGCCTAAATAGTTTTCCTCATAATGCTCGCCTCCCGTAAAAGGAAACATATCATGTAAGGTCCACACTAGAGGTTTTGTGTTTTTAGCAAAAAAAGATTCAAAGTCCAAAAAATCTGCAACCCAATGGAGATTTATAATATCGGCCTCCTTATATAATACAGACTCTGTAATATCGAATTTCGATTTTACTAAACTAAACATTTCCAACTCCTTAGACCTTTCTTTTAAAACTAGGTCGATTTTATGACTGAGCCCATTAGTTGCTTCCTTTTTATCTTTATTCTTCTGAAAAAAAACATGTTTGAGCTTTCTTGTAATCCTATTACTATTGTTTTTTTGTTGAATCGATTTTGGAGCAGAGCTAATAAAAGAATTAGGGATATTTGGATTCTGCCTTGTCCTAAGTAATAAAGAAGAATCAACATCACAATCTAAAAGTCCCAGATGAAGTCTGACACATGAATTTGCTGCCCCTCCAAAATCATAGGTATTTACTATTAGTACTTTCAATTCTTCACATTAAATTACTTGTAATCCATTTACGGCTTCTTTAAAAAGGAAGAGATATTGATCTGAAATCCATTCATTCTTATCCTTGTTCCTAATGAGCTTTTTGTCTATGAGAGATTTTGTTTCCTTATATTCCTTTCCAAATAATTTTGACAAAATCTTGATTGATTCCTCAGGCTTTTGTAGTAAGATATCGTAAGAGAGCACTGTACATTTTTCCTTACACTCTTCATAGCCACTTACTAGATGGTCGTAATATGAATTATACAACTCTATGCCAGATTTTTCTGTCAGCACTTTTGAAGAACTAATTGTTGCATCCGGATTACGTATTACAATTAAAAACTTGGCATTGGGGAACCAATCTATCAACTGCTTATGAAAAGGAACCAACATTGGCACCTTTATAACTTCCTTATCTCGATAAAAAGCTTTTTCCTTATTTATAATTAAATATACATAAGCTCGTATCTTGTTAAAATAGGAAATCCGCTCTTCAAGATAAGCTTGTTCACAAAATAAAATAAAGTCCCTCACTGGTAAATTTTCTAAACAAAATCCATTTACTTCCTCTATTTTAGGTAAATCATCTCCCGTTTTGTTTAGTTTATGCATCCAATACCAAGCTAAGGCAGAGAATAAATAATCTTCATAAAACCCATTTGGATTTAACTGTTTACGCTTTCCCACTCCTTTAAGAAGCTGCCAATCGGGTCCCATTTTAAATCCCAACCCTCTCATTACCTGAGCTGTTAAAGTTGTCCCTGACCGAAACATTCCCATGATAAAGACAACTTTACCTGAATCATTTTCTTCAAACGAAATAATCCTATTTCCAAAACAAGATATCAAAATTTTAACGACTAACTTTTTGATATGCTCTTGTAACCTCATCATTACCTTTTTAGCTCTCATTGGATTTCATTCGTCTTTAAGTTTTCAAATTTAGCTTTCAATAAAAAGGGAGGCCAAGTTTCTTTATCGTGAAGTACTTGGAAACGCATAATATTATTTTGCCTGAGCAATGGGGATCTTGTTTTGTTTTTGGCAACTAAAATATCTATTGAATAAATTCCTTTGGACAATTCCAAATACTCATGACTTACAGTAAATTCCGATACACCATCCAAGATGTTCAACCCACCGTTACTTTCATTCTCTTCCAATACTGCGACCTCTCTTAATTCCTTATCCAAGATAATAATCCTAAAAATTGGGTTAAAATTGATGTCTTGATTCACTTTAAATTTAAAAAATAATTTGAACTCAGTATTCCACTTCACTTTTGGCAACTCGGTATCCTTCAAGTCCGCTCCTACTAAACCAACTTTCTTAAGTTCAAACAAGCCATTGGAAAAAATGATACTAGTTCCATTCCCTTTGAATTGTGAATAATAAATATCAATTCCTTTAGAGGTATCCTTTCCCTTAAAGAGAGTTTTCCCATGGTCCAATAACAAAATTTTATTACAAACCCTAGAGACCAAAGGCATACTATGAGACACAAAAATTATAGCAGTTTTAGGAAGCAGTTCATCTATTGTTTTAAAACACTTCATAATGAATCCTAAATCACCCACAGCCAACACTTCATCTACCAACAATACATCTGGTTCCATTTGGGCTGCCACGGCAAAGCCTAGGCGGACCTTCATCCCAGAGCTATAATGTTGAACAGGCATATCAATAAAATCTTCCAACTCGGCAAAGGCAATGATCTCGTCCAGTTTGGCATCGATTTCCTTTCTGCTAAAACCTAAAATGGCGCCATTGTTATAAATATTTTCACGACCACTTAAAATAGGATTGAATCCCGCTCCCAACTCTATCAATGCCCCTACCCTACCTTTTATAGTAACTTTTCCATCATCGGGGTTGATCAGGCCATTCAAAATCTTTAATAATGTACTTTTGCCTGCACCGTTATGCCCAATCAATCCCAAGCACTCCCCACGGCGCAGCTCAAAACTCACCCCCTTTACTGCCCAAAACTCCTTAGGTCTTAGCACTGCACTATAGGGATGGCCCAACATTTCTGCTGTTAGATCCTTTACCCCATACCAAAGACTTGTTTTTAGATCTTTACAGAATTTTTTACTTAGTCCCTCTACCTTTACCAGTATGTCCTTATTGTCCTGTTCCATTATGCACTTAATCTTTCCACAATTACCGGAATTGCCATTCTATAAAACACCAAGCCTATAAACAGCAATGGCATACATCCCACAATCACTGCTCCAAAATATCCCATATATTGAGGCATTCCTCCCAACAATAGGTCTCTAGGCACTGTTATCAACGGCGTTAAAGGATTAACCTCCATAAGCATTCGCATTATCCCTTCTTTAGGGATGGCATAGACCACAGGGGTGGCATACATTAAGAATTGCATTCCAAATGCCACTATCTTTCCAATATCTTTATATAATAATCCTAAAGGTGTTATTAATAAGCCTAGAGCCGTGCCAAAAACTACAGCCCCCAAAACTGCTAAAGGAAAAAGGAGCATGTGCCACGTAAATGTAAGCCCATACACTTGTAAAAAGAGTAATAACACCCCTATTTTAATAGTACTATTGAACAAGAGTTTGTATATCCCTGAAACCACTAAAGCTTCCTTGGGAAAATTGATCTTCGTCAAAATGCCCCTTGCGGCATTTGTGTTGGCCATAGGTGCATTGATAGCTTCTACGAGTATGGACCAAATTAGGGTTCCGGAAAAAACGAATATGGGATAGGGCACTCCAGTTTCGGACAGTGTCACCGTTCCAGACTGCCGCAAGAGGATCCATACCAAGGCCGTCATTATGGGAGTTATAAATGCCCAAAACACCCCCAAGAAGGATTGTCTGTACAGTGCCTTAATGTCCCTTACGGCCAATTGTTTTGATAAAAACCTAGATGACACGACATCCTTTAAACTTTCTTTAAGGAGTTTTCCTGGTTTTATTTTTCGTTTTCTTTGGTATATGCGAGTTTCCAATATCACAGCTTAAAGTGCGAATATACAGATTAGACTTTACATTTATCAAAATCGCCAATTGCATTTCCCAACAAGTTTCTTATTGCCTGCTTAGGTTGTAAGTATTTTTGATAATACTCGGCGGTATTGTTTTCAAGCTTCTCTCTAAGAGAATCGTTTTTCAATAATGTGTTAACTTTTTTAGTAATATCACTCTCTGAGCCATCTGTAAATATTACATGCTCCCCATCTAATAACGGCTGCGGCAATTGCCGCTTTAAAGGGGTTGACAATATCACTGTTCCCATACATAGATATTCCCCCAATTTCCAACCATGGCAATCCTTTACGGCCGGTGTATTAAATACCAGTATAGATTGTAAAATCTTTGACATATAATAGTCCATTTTCACCCTTGCTGGTGTTGTCAAGGCCTCAAAACCCGAAAGGTCTCTTTTTGTTCTGGGCGCAAAGCCTCCTTCGAATTTAATATTAGGATTGGCCCTACAGGCCCTAATGAAGTTGGCTCTAAACTGATTGGTTTGCTTTTCATTTTTCCAAAGTGAGGCCATAAAGAAAATATAGGCGCCATTGTTTTTTCTTTTGTTATACTCCTGCAATTGAGGTCTACGAAACTGAGACTTGTAATCGGATAAAAATCTTCTTTTATCGGGTATCCTGGGATAGGCCTTTAGGAAATTGGAGACCGCCAAAACAGCAGTTGTCATTCCTGAATAGATATTGATTCCGAAACTTGGGCCTATTACTAAAATTTTTTCCGATTTATACTGACCGTCATAATTAACCTTTCCATACACGTCTGCCCAATCCAAGGCTTTTTCGTCTATTAAGGCTGCATCTGTAAAATCTACCACCAACTTTTTCATGGTTTTATTGTCATCCACCAACACAAAGGCAAAAAAATGATTGTTATGCACAAAGTTTTTAAAGTATTGGGCGCTATAGCCAATATTCCTCTTTCCAAAAACCTCCTCTAGGCCCTTAATGTAAAATGACGCATACAGCATGTCGGCTGCAGGATCTATGTATACTTTCATACGTATTTTATGTTAGCGTATTGAAATAGTTCCAAGTCAACCGCAACCCCTCCGCAACACTCACTTCCGGACGGTACCCCAACAAACGTTCCGCCTTGGAAATATCCGCCAGACTGTCCCGAACATCCCCTTGCCGCGGAGGCCCATAACTGGGCTCCAAATCCGAACCAGCCGCCTCACGCAACGATGCCCACAATTGGTTCACACTAATACGTTCCCCACAGGCCACATTAAAGACCTCATTGGCAGCTTCTGGCCCAGCAAAAAAGGCCTTTACATTCGCCTGAACCGCATTGCCCACATAGGTAAAATCGCGCGTCTGCCCTCCATCCCCATTAATGGTGGCGGGCACGCCGTCCTTCAAGGCTTGCATAAACAAAGGTATCACCGCGGCATAGGCCCCATTGGGACTCTGTTTCGGTCCAAACACGTTAAAATACCGCAGTCCAATCACATCGGTATTATAGGTTTTACCAAACACATCGGCATATAGCTCATTCACATATTTAGTTACCGCATAAGGCGATAAGGGCTTCCCAATAACCGCTTCCACTTTGGGCAGACTTTGACTATCTCCATAAGTGGAACTGGAGGCCGCATACACCATACGCTTCACACGAGGACTTTCCTTAAGAGCCACCAACATATTCAAAAACCCTGACACATTCACCTCGTTACTGGTAATAGGATCATGGATAGACCGTGGCACCGACCCCAAAGCCGCCTGATGGCTCACATAATCCATCCCTTCCATAGCTGCCTTACAGGTCGAGAGGCTCCTGATATCCCCTTCCATCAATTCAAAAGCAGGATGCTCCAAAAACTCCTGAAGGTTCTCACGGTACCCATTGGAAAAATCATCCAGCACCCGCACCTGCTTCGCACCATGTGCCAACAAATGTCCCACCAAATTAGAACCAATGAACCCAGCTCCCCCTGTAATTAAGTAACTGTAGTTTTTAATATGCAACATACTATATTTGTTTTACTTTATTTATTGACCTGTGAAATAAGATTTGAGGCGATTTCCTAAAAACAATGTCCCGTAGTGTGTCTTGAGATACTTTTCTCGTCTTAATGCATCCTTTTGAGATAAACACCCCTCAAAATATATTAATTCAAAAGGCCTCCTATGTTTTGTAGATAACACGTTCCCCCTCTGATGTGCCTCAAATCTTGATGACAAGTCTTGGGTATACCCCGTGTATTTCTTACCATCCTTTAAAGACTTTAAAATGTAAATATAATAATACGTCTTTTCCATACTTGTCATCATTTCACGGGTTAAACCCAGCGCCCCCTGTAACCAAATAACTGTACTCTGAAATATTTGCTGTCCCCATATCTTAAAAAATTGTCTAGTAAAAGTAAGCTTTTTATAGCAAAAGCCATATTAAGAAATCATACTTGTAAGATATATGTATTAATACAAGAATAACGCTATGAGCACCTCCGAAAAACACACCCTACCCAGCTCCCCTCTTCAGACGTAGCCTGTACAGAGCGTATTCGAAGTAAGGGGAATGAATTTGCGAAACAAAGAAAGGGGAGTTTGACTCACAAACAACTAAAACAACACCCCACCCCTTCAATCTTGATCCACAATACATCAATATGTAACTCATTTAAAGTAATAACGATTTGTAAAAACTAAGATGAAAAACCAATCTATAGAGCTCCCCTCTTCAGACGAAGAGGGGAATGAATTTGCAAAGCAAAGAAAGGGGAGTTTGACCTTTTCAAATTCCCAATAGTATTGTATTTTTAAATATGTCCAAACAAAAACTACATACTTTAAAAGAGCTAAAAGCCCACCGAAAGGAATTACGACAACATTTAACCCCTGCAGAAGCTTTCCTATGGACACACTTAAAAGCAAGACAGTTATCAGGAAAGCGATTTACCAAACAGCACAGTATAGGCCATTACATTGTTGACTTTTATTGCGCCTCATAAAAATTAATTATAGAACTTGATGGAGAAGCCCACAACAATCCCACTGCTCAAGAATACGATAAGCTACGAACCGAATATCTGAACAATTTGGGATATACAGTCCTTATATTTGAAAACAAACTTGTTTTTGACAATCTTCCTTCTATTTTAAATGAAATAACCGATCATTTCACACAAATTCAATCATAGTGTTTGCCCAAACAATGACCATTGAACTAACAAAACCCTCCGCTGCCCCCTAACGGGCACACCACCTCCCTTCAACTCAAGGGAGGAGCTCCTAAAAAACTCATTCCATTAAGAACCTTTCCCGCAGACAAGTCTAAAAGGCTTAAATTCAAACTAAGAAAAAGGAATTCACACAGAAAAAAAGAAGTTTAACTCTCAAAACCAAGAAAAAAGTCCCTCTAACTTATCCTTCTAACATCACACTACAAAATAGTATTTAAAAGAAGAAGAAGAAGAAGAAGAAGCACCTTATACAAATTAATCCAACCTCTACAACTCCCCACTTCAGACGAAGAGGGGAATGAATTTGCGAAGCAAAGAAAGGGGAATTTGACAAGCAGTATCTAATTTACAATCGCAACAGTACCATCACAACCGCGCATCCACAACACCCTTAGGCAACAACGACTTCACATCAAACAACACACAGCCCTCCGATTTCAAACCCTGAATATCCAATTCCAAAAACTCTTTGTGGGACACGGCCAACACAATCCCCTCATATTGCGCTTGCAATTGATCGCCGCAACAGATTAAGTTCAAGCCGTATTCCTCATGTACTTCCTCAGCCGAAGCCCACGGGTCAAACACATCCACTTCCACCCCATAGGTCTCAAACTCCCTGATAATATCAATCACTCGGGAGTTGCGAATATCTGGACAGTTTTCCTTAAAGGTAATTCCCAAAACCAACACTTTAGCCCCTTTGATACGAGCGCCATTCTTGATCATCATCTTGACGGTCTCTTGGGCTACATACTGCCCCATACTGTCATTCATTTTCCGTCCCGCCAAAATAATCTCTGGATTATAGCCAGTTTCAATAGCCTTTTGGGCCAAATAATAAGGGTCTACCCCTATACAGTGGCCTCCAACCAAACCAGGGGTAAAATTGATAAAGTTCCATTTTGTCCCTGCCGCTTCCAAAACCGCTTGCGTATCGATATCCAACAAACGAAAGATTTTGGATAGTTCATTCACAAAGGCAATATTAATGTCCCGCTGCGAATTCTCAATCACCTTGGCCGCCTCGGCCACCTTAATGGATGGCGCCTTATGCGTCCCTGCAGTAATAATAGAGCGATACAAACGGTCAATCACCTCAGCCACTTCAGGAGTAGAGCCGGAGGTCACCTTTAAAATCTTGGTCACTGTATGGGTCTTGTCACCCGGATTGATACGCTCTGGCGAATAGCCGGCATAAAAATCGGTGTTGAACACAAGTCCGGAGTGCGTTTCTAAAATAGGCACACAAATATCCTCGGTGACTCCGGGGTATACCGTCGATTCATAGATGACGATATCATCCTTCTTCAACACCTTCCCAACAGTTTCACTAGCTTTTACCAATGGCGTAAACACAGGTTTGTTCAGGGCATCCGTAGGGGTTGGCACGGTAACAATATAAATACTGGCATCACCCATATGGGCAGGATCACTACTTACAATAAGGCCATGACCAGAAGACGCCTCTGTTAGGATCACTTGCTGCAGGTCTTCACTGTCTACCTCCAGGGTCACATCACGCCCTTCCAACAATTGCTGAACGCGTTTGGTATTAACATCAAAGCCAACAACAGGGTACTGTTTGGCAAATTCAACGGCTAAGGGAAGTCCCACATAACCGAGTCCGATGATAGCAATCTTTGGGTGTGTGCTCATAGGTTGATTTGAAATGATTGGATAATATATTTCAAATCTACAAAAAAGCGCCAATTCTGCACATAATTTTTGTTGATTTCCACCTTATCCGGCCAAATTACCTCATAATTATACAGCTCAGGATCAGACTGTTGCCTTAAAACAACATCTTCATTGGCATACTTTAAGGTAGCCGGACCGGTTATTCCTGGCTTCACTTCTAAAATTACCCGATCGACTCCTTCCAAGGCATCCGCAAACCCTGTTACATCCGGACGAGGTCCCACAAAGCTCATATGCCCAACCAATACATTGAACAGCTGTGGCCACTCATCTAGTTTATGCCGTCGCAACCAATTCCCAAAAGGACTGGCATACTGCGCAAACTGGCCCAAAGCATGCTGGGAACCTCGTAGACTGCGTATTTTATAAATGGGAAACAAACGTCCATACTGCCCTACCCGCTGTTGGGAAAACACACCCCACTGCCGGGTATCCCAACTGGCACATCCAATCAGCAGGATAATGGGCACAATTAAAATAGGCAACAGCAACAAACACAACACCAAATCGAAGCTACGCTTTAAGGCTTTTTGGGCTCTAGTCAGCACTAAATACGCTTTATGAAATTTTGAATCTTTTTAAGCACCCCCCGTTTATTAGGATCCTCATGGTAGGCATCACCATACACCCCATAGCCGTAACCGTAACCGTAGCCATAACCGTAACCATAGCCGTAATTGTGATTGGTTTTATGCTTATAGAAGTTCAGCACAAAACTGATATTCTTCAACTCCCCGGCCCGATGCTTCGCATTCACCAAAGCCAACATACCTTTTTTAGTAAAATCCAAGCGCACCATAAAAATAGTGGCATCGGCATATTGGGTTAATTCCAAGGCATCCGTTACCAATCCCAAAGGGGGCGTATCCAAAATAATAATATCATAAGTCTCACGTAAGGTTTTCATTAACCCCGGCATCGCTTCTCCCATTAACAACTCTGAAGGATTAGGTGGTACGGGACCCGAAGGGATTACATCCAAGTTTTCGATATGCGAGTAAAAAACCACTTCTTCCATACTACTGTCCCCTATCAAATAATTCACTATTCCTTTATCATTGGTAATATTAAAATCTCCAAAAATCTTTGGCTTGCGAAGATCCAAGCCCAACAGAATGGTTTTTTTACCCGACAAGGCATAAACCGTTGCTATATTAATAGAGGTAAAAGTCTTGCCTTCCCCACTTACCGAAGAGGTAATCATTATACTTTTTCCAACACCTTCTTTCCCCTTGCTCTTCAAAATAAACTGCAAACTGGAACGAATGGAACGAAAGGATTCCGAAACAGCAGCCTTCGGTTTCTCAAACACTACCAGATTGTTCTTGTAGTTATACTTCCCTATCAAGCCCAAAATGGGAATGTTGGACAATTGTTCCACCTCATCCGATCCATGGATGGTGTGGTCCAACAAGTAAATCACAAAAATCAAAAACATGGGAGCAAAAAAACCAATCATCAAGGCCATCATATAGTTTAGACTCTTGTTAGGACCTATAGGGCCATTTCCAATATCCTTGGCTTCATCAATAGAAGTAATATCCGACACATTGGCTGCTTTTACAATGGCCGCCTCGCTACGCTTGGCCAAATAGACATCATAAGCCTCTTGACTCAAATTCAACTTACGTTGGATCTTCAAGTAGTCCTGTTCATCCTCAGGCAGGCTGCTCAATTCCATTTCCAAACGGGCTATTTTACTATTAATAATGTTCAAATTAGCAGTAATGGTCTGTTTGGTTGCCGCTATCGTTTCCAACAACACATTTTTTTCGGCATCAATCTTTCGGTCCAAATCCTTAAAGAGCACATTCCCTTCCTTAACCGTATACTCCAAATTTTGACGTTCTATAGCCAAGGTAGTAATAGTCTTAACACTAGTTAAAATATTACTTTCCTCAATTCCCACCGAAGTCGGCGCGGCAATTTGAGTATAGTCCGTTTTAGTTTTAAGATAGGTCTCTAAAGCTTCCAAATAATTCAGTTTGGCGCGCTCTGCTTCCTGTTCGAAATCCAAATTCTTAAGTTTCTCGGAAGTCAGGGTCATTTCTTCACTAATATCAAACACCTGATTCTCCTTCCGGAAACGGTTCATCTCTTCCGTCACATCTTTTAAATTGGCATTTACCGCCGCCAAACTACTATCAATAAATTTAATGGTATTGGTGGCATATTGGTTTTTCCGGGCCAATTCTGTTTTGCTTAAAATAGCAGTGGTAGCATTTAAATAATCTACAATCTTGGACTTATTAGTTCCTGATAACGCCAAAGTCAATACTGAAGAAGACGACCCTGAAAACGGAGCGATCTTCACCCCCGATTGAAAGGAGTATACCACACTGTCAAAATTTAAAAAACGAATAAAGAACTCCTTATTGGGTAAAATACGTTTGCCTTCTCGAAGTACAATGGTCCCGTTAAAAAAGGGTAAATCTACAGGCTGTCCCAAACGAAACACTGCCTTAAAAGGCCCCACAGGGACTTCCACAGCATATTTTGCCTTATCGGAATAGCGTTGTACTTGTCTGCTAGAAGAGCCGAATTCTGTAAAAATTTCAAATTGGGTTTCACTGATAAAACGGATCCCAATCGGTTGTCCCAGCAACTGCCCCCGATCTGTATTCAATTGCACTTCAAAAGGTGCGGCCTTATAAATATCTTGCAGTCGGTATTTGCCCTGTACCAAGTACTGCATATAGTATTGTAAGGAATCTACCACTTTTTCGTTATGAGTACGGGTTTTTATGGAAGTCATCACCTTCCCTACCTTTCCGGAAACGCCTCCCCAATTAAAGGAAATACTGGTATTGGCCGTAAAAAAGGGATTCTGTTCACTCTCAATAGATATTAAAGAGTTCAAACGGTACACATTTTCCTTCCTCACATTGATCAAATAGGCAACCACTAGGGCCACTCCAATAGACAACAAGACCAATTTCCACAGGTTTAAGGCTTTAAACAAAAAACCCTTAAAGTCAAAAGTACTGCCTCTTGATTCGGAATGTTCTATATCGTTAAAATCTAACTCAGACATTGGCTTTAAAATCGATTAATTAAAAGTAATGTGGTTGTCACCAGAGAAAAAACAGCCACAACCGATGTCAACACCTCTTTCCCTGAAGTCCCCGTTCCCCAAGCCTTTTGCTTTAAGGGTCTCACATAAATCATATCATTGGGCTGTATATAGTAATAGGGAGATTGCATCACATTTTTATCGGTCAGGTCAATCTCATGGATTTCCTGTCCCTGCGGGTACTGCCTTATAATCTGCACATGCTGTCGGTCTCCAATCACCGGAATATCCCCCGAGTTAGCAATGGCCTCAAAGATATTCACACGCTCTTGGAACAACACCTTCGACCCTGTACTTCCCACCTCTCCCAAAGTAGTATAGCGCAAGCCTGAAAGCTTGACCGTGATAAATATATTGGCCGTTTCTTTAAATTGCTCTTCCAATAATTGCTGTTCTAAAAGACCCTGGATTTCCTCCGTGGTACGTCCCAATACATTCACCTCCCCTAAAACCGGGATTCTAATATTTCCATGGGTATCCACCGTAAACCCGTCATAATAGGCTCGTTCACTGGAAGAGGCATTCAAATTGGCCTCATCGGCAATAGGGTTAAAAATACTCACATTATCCTGGTCCAACACCTTGATACGAATACTCAAAATATCATTAATCTGTACGCGGTAAGGTTTTTGGCTCTCCACCATGAGTTGCAAGGAATCGTTAGCGGTGGATTTATCCTGAAGGTACAACATATCCTTATGGGGCACACAGGAGGTCATGACACCCAACAAAAGGATGGCAATAAGGAGTGTATATTTCATGTAAAGCAACGTTCTTAACAGACAAATATAGCCTATCAACAGGAATATCAAAACTATTGGTTCTTTTTTTGGTTTATTTCCGTTATTTGCAAAAAAAATACCGTGAACTACCTAAACGTTGAAGCCATATCGAAATCGTATGGAGAAGTAGAACTCTTTTCCAACCTCTCCTTTAGCATCCACAAAGACCAAAAAATTGCCTTTGTTGCCAAAAATGGAAGCGGAAAAACCTCTATCCTCAACATCCTCTCTGGTGACGATGCCCCGGATTCGGGACAGGTAGTAATGCGCAACGGTTTAAGAACTGCTTTTTTGCCACAAACTCCCGAATTTGATGAAAGCGCTACCATCAACAGCACTATTTTCAATGCTGATTTACCCATCCTAAAAATAGTCGACCAATACGAACAAGCACTTCTCAATCCTGAAGATACGGAATCCTACCAAGTGGCCTTTGAAGCCATGGAACGTCATAACGCCTGGGAATTTGAATTACAGATCAAGCAAATCCTCTCGCAACTTAAATTGGAGGACCTAGATCAAAAAATCAGCACGCTCTCAGGAGGTCAAAAAAAACGTTTGGCACTAGCTCAAGTCCTGATCAGTCACCCCGACCTACTCATTTTGGACGAGCCTACCAACCACTTGGACCTGGAAATGATTGAATGGCTGGAACAGTACTTTGCCAAGGAACAGTTCACCATCTTTATGGTAACCCACGACCGTTACTTTTTGGAACGCGTCTGCAACGAAATCATCGAACTGGACCACGGACAACTCTTTACCTATAAAGGCAACTATTCCTATTATTTGGAGCAGAAGGAAAACCGAATCGCCACCGAGGCCACTGAAACCGGAAAGGCCAAACAACTATATAAAAAAGAACTGGAATGGATGCGCCGCCAACCGAAAGCCCGTACTACCAAATCCAAATCGCGTATCGACGATTTTCACGATATCAAGACTAGGGCCCACCAGCGCCGGAAGGACCATGTCATGCAATTGGAATTGAACATGGAACGTCTGGGCAGCAAAATTGTGGAGCTGCATAAAATATCCAAAGCTTATAAGGACAAGATCATTTTGGATCAATTTGAATATGTCTTCAAAAAAGGGGGACGCATCGGAATCATAGGAAAAAATGGAACCGGCAAATCCACCTTCCTCAACATGCTCACCCAAACCATCAAACCCGACTCAGGAAAAGTAGTGGTGGGTGATACCGTAAAATTTGGTTATTATACCCAAGGCGGCATCACCATCAAACCCGAGCAAAAAGTTATTGAGGTCATTAGAGAATTTGGTGATTACATTCCCTTAAAAAAAGGCCGTCAAATAAGTGCCCAACAGCTATTGGAGCGCTTCCTCTTCGACCGTAAAAAACAATACGACTATGTTGAAAAACTAAGTGGCGGGGAACAAAAACGCCTGTACCTCTGTACTGTTTTGATCCAGAACCCTAACTTTTTAATTCTGGATGAGCCCACCAACGACCTAGACATCGTAACCTTAAATGTCTTGGAAGAATTCCTGTTGGATTTCCCTGGGTGTCTTTTAGTGGTATCCCACGACCGTTACTTTATGGACAAGATTGTAGATCACTTATTTGTATTTAAAGGCGAAGGTGAAGTTCAGGATTTTCCAGGCAATTACACTGATTACCGCATCTACGAACAATCCACACCTCCTGCCGAAAGCCCTAAGGAGAATACTTCCAAAACTACGGAGGCGTCCAAACAAAACGAAGCCCAAAAACTAAGCTATAACGAACAAAAGGAACTCAAAAACCTAGAAAGCAAGATCCGTTCCTTGGAATTGGACAAAAAAGCACTGGAAGCCAAGTTTTTGGATGAAAGCCTTTCCACGGAAGCCATCAACAAACTTTCCCAGGAACTTCAAGAGCTTATGGATAGTATTGCGGAAAAGGAGGCCCGTTGGTTTGAACTTTCCGAAAAATTAGAAGGAGAAGCTTAACAAAAAATCAACCTTTTTATCGTTCGTTTAGAACCCTATTTTTGCCACAACATGTACCAACTCCTACAATATTTCAAATTCCTTTGGCGCTCCATCAACCAACATGGCGTCCACTCCCCTTTTGTATACCAGTTGGTCACCCTGTGTTTTTACGACCGAAAAAAGCATGAGAACTACACCCTTTTAAAGCAATACCGAAAAGCCCTTTACCGTAACCATTCCTCAATCGCCATAACCGATTTGGGAGCGGGCAGCAGAATATTTAAAGACAATACCAGAAAGGTTTCCAAAATCGCCAAAACCTCAGGCATCCCCTCTAAACGTGCCAAACTTTTAAATCGATTGGTCAGTTATTTAGAAGCCAAACACATTTTGGAACTGGGCACCTCACTCGGCATGGGAACTTCCGCTTTGTCAATAGGACATCGAGAAGCACAAATCACCACCATTGAAGGCTGCCCCGCAACTGCCGCTGTGGCACAAGGCCAATTCCAACAGTTTCAACTGAACAACATCAACTCCATTATTGCCGACTTCACGCCTGCTATTCAGCAATTGGACAACCAATCCTACGACCTTATTTACATGGACGGTAACCATCAAAAAACAGCCACCTTATACTACTTTTCAGAGCTTTTGGATACGGTCCATAATGACACTGTACTCATCTTGGACGACATTCATTGGTCCAAAGAGATGACCGAAGCTTGGGAAGAAATTAAAGCCCACCCAAAGGTCACCGTGACCATCGACACCTTTTATTGGGGCTTGGTATTTTTTAGAACCGAACAAAGGAAAGAACATTTCTCCATTAGGGTGTAACAAGTTCGCTTCAACAACGTCCTATTGAAAGAATTCTGCTATCTTGCAGAAGCAATCCAAACCCGTCAAGTTTTACTTATTTATGGATAACGTCATTCAAATTCGCAGCATTACTAGAGACTTTCAATTAGGACAGGAAACCGTACATGTATTAAAAGGGATTGACCTAGACATAGAACGCGGTGACTATATCGCCATCATGGGGCCTTCCGGTTCCGGAAAGTCTACCTTAATGAATTTATTGGGATGCTTGGACACCCCAACAAGCGGTTCCTATATCCTGAATGGAAAAGATGTAAGTCAAATGAGCGATGACGAATTGGCCGATATACGTAATAAAGAAATTGGCTTTGTTTTCCAAACCTTTAATTTACTACCGCGTACCACAGCTTTAGATAATGTGGCCTTACCCATGGTGTACGCCGGCGCTTCCAAAAAAGAACGTGATCTGCGAGCCGAAGAAGTGCTTACCGATGTAGGACTTGCCGACCGCATGGACCACCGCCCCAACCAACTATCGGGAGGTCAGCGCCAACGGGTTGCAGTAGGACGTGCTTTGGTCAACAAACCTTCCATAATTCTGGCCGATGAACCTACAGGAAATCTGGATTCCAAAACTTCGGTAGAAATCATGACCTTATTTAATGATATTCACCAACGAGGTAATACCGTTATTTTGGTGACCCATGAAGAAGACATCGCTGCCCATGCCCACCGTATCATCCGTTTACGTGACGGCATGATTGAAAGCGACACCAGACTTAAGTAACCTTCAACACAGCCAAAGCTAGCAAACGAACAGCTGAAACTCTACAAAATACTGTACCTTTGGGGCACAAATCTAGATTTTTTGAACCCATGAAAATATATACCAAAACAGGAGACAAAGGAAGTACAGCCCTATTTGGCGGCACCCGAGTTCCCAAACACCATATACGTATAGAGAGCTACGGCACCGTTGACGAGCTCAATTCTCATATCGGCCTTCTAAGGGACCAAGACATGGCTAAGGAATTCAAAGCCTTATTGGTAGATATCCAAAACCATTTGTTTACAGTAGGGGCCATTTTGGCCACCGATCCTGAAAAATGGACCTTAAAAAATGGCAAGGAGCGATTGAACATCCCAAAAATATCCGAAGCTGACATTCAAATTTTGGAAACAGCCATTGACCAAATGAACGACAGTTTGCCGCCTATGACTAATTTTGTCCTTCCAGGTGGTCACCAAACCGTGTCATTCTGTCATATAGCACGCTGTGTGTGCCGTAGAGCGGAGCGTTTGGCATCTGCCTTAAACGAAATTAGTCCTTTCCAACCCGAAACTTTAATGTATTTAAACCGTCTGTCCGACTACCTATTTGTCTTGGCACGAAAGTTGTCCTACGACCTGCAAGCCGAAGAAATTAAATGGATTCCTAAAAAAGAATCGTAATAAATTTTGGAAGTGCAATTTTTTTGTAGTATCCTAGTCAAAATGTTAGGAAATTCACAAAAAAATGACGCTCTTTTTATTAATGAACAGTTAACATTGAAATAATTCATTTTTTTCTTGACTTTCTCGACTAAAAATTTATTTTTGCAGAAAATTCTAAATCTATAAGAAATGTATTGGACCTTAGAACTCGCATCTTATTTAAGTGATGCTCCGTGGCCAGCCACTAAAGACGAATTAATAGATTACGCCATCCGTACTGGAGCGCCTTTGGAAGTAGTTGAAAACCTACAGGCGATTGAAGATGAAGGGGATTCGTACGATTCTATTGAGGAGATCTGGTCAGACTATCCAACAGACGAAGATTACCTCTGGAATGAGGACGAATACTAAATAAAATCAGAAAGAATAGTTAAAAAGTCTCAAATAGAGACTTTTTTTATACGCTATACTTTAATAAGCATTGTACAAACCTTATCTTTGGAAGCCCCTAAAAGGCTTACCAAAGTAACAACATATTTAATAACATATACGCTGGCCTCCCGCTAGCGACAAGCTAAACAACACACCATGAGTTTTTTAAATTCAGTATTAAAAGTATTTGTTGGCGACAAATCCAAACAGGATGTCAAAGCAATTACGCCTATAGTCAATAAAATAAAGACCTTCGAAAGTGCCCTGGAACAACTCTCACATGATGAGTTACGTGCCAAAACAGCCGCCTTTAAGGCTAAAATTGCAGAGGCTAGACAGCCTTTGAACGAAAAAATGGACGCTTTATTAAAAGAGGCTGAAGCCACTGAAGATATCGACCAAAGAGAAGACATCTATGTAGAAATTGACGGTATCAAAGACGAAATCTACAAGGTTACCGAAACTGTTTTAACAGACATCCTTCCGGAAGCCTTCGCTGTAGTGAAGGAAACAGCAAAACGTTTTAAGGACAATACAACTATTTCAGTAACGGCTAACGCTTTCGACCGTGAACTATCAGGTTCTAAAGACTATGTGGTACTTGAAGACGATAAAGCTGTTTGGGCCAACTCATGGGATGCGGCTGGAAAAGCCATTACTTGGGACATGGTACACTATGATGTACAGTTGATAGGTGGTATTGCCATGCACCAAGGAAAAATTGCCGAAATGCAAACAGGGGAAGGTAAAACCTTAGTGGCTACCTTACCGGTATACCTTAACGCCCTTGCTGAAAAAGGGGTGCACTTGGTAACCGTGAACGACTATTTGGCAAAACGTGATAGCGCATGGATGGCACCGTTGTTTGAGTTCCATGGAATGAGTGTGGATTGTATCGACTACCACCAACCAAACTCTGCAGCTCGTAAAAAGGCCTACAATGCCGATATCACTTATGGTACCAACAACGAATTTGGTTTTGACTACCTCCGTGATAACATGGCACATTCCCCAGACGATTTGGTACAGCGCCCACACCACTATGCTATCGTGGATGAGGTGGACTCGGTATTGATTGACGACGCCCGTACACCATTGATCATTTCAGGACCAATTCCACAGGGAGACCGTCATGAATTCACCGAATTAAAACCTAAAGTAGATGCTATCGTAGCTACCCAACGTCAATTTTTGACTGGAGTGTTGGCGGAGGCAAAAAAATTGATCACCTCTGGAGATACTAAAGAAGGTGGTTTCCAATTATTGCGTGTATACCGCGGTATGCCAAAGAACAAGGCACTTATTAAGTTTTTGAGTGAAGAAGGAATCAAAATGTTGCTTCAGAAAACTGAAAACTTCTACATGCAGGACAACAACCGAGAAATGCCGAAAATTGATGCGGAGTTGTACTATGTCATTGATGAAAAAAACAATCAGGTAGAACTTACCGATAAAGGAGTAGAATATCTTTCAGGAAATGACGATCCTAATTTCTTCGTCATGCCGGAAATTGGTGTGGAAATTGCCAAGATCGAAGCTCAAAACCTTTCTAAAGAAGATGAAGCTGACGCAAAAGAAGAACTGTTTAGGGATTTTGGTGTGAAATCTGAGCGTATCCATACGCTTAGCCAATTGTTGAAAGCCTACGCCCTTTTTGAAAAAGATATTCAATATGTTGTTATGGACAACAAGGTCATGATTGTGGATGAGCAAACGGGACGTATCATGGAAGGTCGTCGTTATAGCGACGGATTGCACCAAGCTATCGAGGCCAAAGAAAATGTAAAAATTGAGGACGCGACCCAAACCTTTGCTACCATTACGCTTCAGAACTACTTTAGAATGTACCGCAAACTTTCGGGAATGACAGGTACAGCAGTAACCGAAGCTGGGGAGTTCTGGGAAATCTACGAATTGGATGTTGTGGAGATTCCAACCAACAGACCAATTGCCCGTGATGACCGCGAAGATTTAGTTTATAAAACCAAGCGTGAAAAATACAACGCTGTTATCGACGAAGTAACCAAACTATCACAAGCAGGACGTCCTGTATTGATTGGTACAACCTCGGTAGAAATCAGTGAGCTTTTAGGAAAAATGTTGAGCATTCGCAAAATCCCTCACAATGTATTGAACGCGAAACTTCATAAAAAAGAGGCCGACATTGTTGCTGAAGCAGGACAACCAGGTCAGGTAACCATCGCCACCAACATGGCCGGTCGTGGTACCGATATTAAATTAACCGAAGCCGTGAAAGCTGCGGGTGGTTTGGCCATTATTGGTACCGAACGTCACGATTCTCGTCGTGTGGACCGTCAGTTGCGTGGTCGTTCTGGACGTCAAGGAGATCCAGGTAGTTCACAGTTCTACGTATCGCTTGAAGACAACCTAATGCGTTTGTTCGGTAGTGAGCGTATTGCAAAAATGATGGACCGCATGGGCTTGGAAGAAGGAGAAGTAATTCAACACTCCATGATTTCCAAATCTATTGAGCGTGCACAGAAAAAAGTAGAAGAAAACAACTTTGGAATCCGTAAACGTTTATTGGAATACGATGATGTCATGAACGCCCAAAGGGAAGTCATCTATAAGCGTCGTCACCACGCCCTATTTGGAGAGCGTTTACGTGTGGATTTGGCCAACATGATTTATGATACAGCTGAAACCATTGCTGAATCCAACAAAGGAGCCAACGATTTTAAAAACTTCGAGTTTGAACTGATTCGTTATTTCTCCATGAGTTCTCCAATTACTGAGGCTGAATTCGGGAAACAATCGGTACAGGAAATCGCTGGTAAAATTTACAAAGCTGCCTTTGAGCACTACCGTGAAAAAATGAACCGAAATGCTGAATTGGCTTTCCCTGTAATTCAAAATGTATTTGAAAACCAAGGCGATAAATTCAAGCGTATCGTGGTACCATTTACCGACGGAGTAAAAACACTTCAAGTAGTAACAGACCTTCAAAAGGCCTACGAAACCAATGGTAAGCAATTGATCAATGACTTTGAAAAGAACATTACCTTGGCCATTGTGGATGATTCTTGGAAGACCCACTTGCGTAAAATGGACGAGTTGAAACAGTCTGTTCAGTTGGCAGTTCACGAACAAAAAGATCCGTTATTGATCTATAAATTTGAAGCCTTTGAATTGTTCAAGCGCATGTTGGATCAAGTGAACAAGGATGTAATTTCGTTCCTTTTCAAAGGGGAATTACCAACAGAAACACAAAGCACCATTCAGGAAGCTCGTGCCAAACGTGCCGAAAAATTAGAGACAACCAAAGAGGAAATCCCTAATATGGATGAGCGTGCTGCTCAAAGTCGTGCTGCCGGGAATACACAAAGCCAGCCTGAAGCTGTAGAAACTGTGGTAAGGGACAAACCCAAAATTGGACGCAACGATAAGGTTACCATCAAAAACGTTATGAGCGGTGAAAACAAAACCGTGAAATACAAACAAGCGGAACCTTTATTGGCCAAAGGTGATTGGGTAATCATTGAAGGATAAATCAAAATTATCAACTCATATTCTTAAAGCTCCTGATAAAAACATCAGGAGCTTTTTTTATAGTGTTTACAGGGCTTTCAGAACATAAAACTCGCTTTTACAGTAATTTATATTGATTTTAAATGGGATTTTAGTAATTTTATTCCCCATCAAAGATCTTAACCTATGCTAATGGTTCCTAAAGTCAAGACCCTATTTCACTCTTGCGCCCTTATGACACTATTCCTAAGTGTGTGGAGCTGTAATACCAAACAGCATCAAAAGCCAACCGATATGGCTCTTAAAACCCAGGCAACCCTAGAATACAAAATCAAGGCCCAACTTGGAGAAGGCGCCTTTTGGAATCATCAAACCCAAGAATTATATTGGGTGGATATTGATGGTAAAGCCTTGCATATATACAATCCTAAAACAAAATCGGATCGCACCATAGATACGCCTTCAAGAATAGGTACAGTGGTCCCCATTAATGGCAATAGCGCTGTAGTGGCCCTTGAAGATGGCATCTACACTTTAAACACAGAAACTCAAAATTACTCCCTTCTATCGGATGTTGAGGCAAATATCCCAACCAATCGCTTCAACGATGGAAAATGCGACCCTTCTGGGCGACTTTGGGTGGGATCCATGGGTTTGGAACAACATCGTCATGACGCCAAACTTTATATGATTGATCACCAAGGAAACGCCCTTATGAAAAAGGATAGCGTTACTATTTCCAACGGCATTGTTTGGACCAAGGATAAACACACCATGTACTACATCGATACGCCTACGGCCGAAATCAAGGCCTACGACTACGATGATAAAACAGCTAAGATTTCAAATGAACGAGTTGTTGTAAAAGTTCCTGACTCACTTGGTTTTCCTGACGGTATGACTATTGATGAGGAAGACAAACTATGGGTTGGTATGTGGAATGGCAATGCCGTTATTAGGTTTGACCCGCTTACGGGCAAAGTCCTTTCTAAAATTCAGGTACCTGCTCATAACGTCACCTCTTGTGCCTTTGGAGGAGAGAATTTAGACACCTTATTTATCACCACATCTAGCCAAGACATGACCACCGATGAATATGGCACGTATCCTTTAGCTGGTTCTATTTTTATGGCAGTACCGGGTGTTAAAGGGGTGAAAAGTCCATTTTTTAAAGCCGAGCAAAACATTATAACTGCAGTAGAACATTAGGATCGGGACAATTCTTACTATAGAAACCTTGTTCTATTTTACTACATACACCCGGGTAATCGCCCATATTTCCTTGCAAATCCCTAATAATTTGAAAATGCAAATGAGGAGGGTAATCGCCATTGACAAGATGAGATCCTAATGTTGCAAACACTTCCCCTTTTTGAATAGGCATTCCTACAAGTATGGGCTGTAAAGATTCCAAACTTAAATGTCCGTACAACGTATAGAATTTCACCGCCTCAACATCATGTTCCAAAATAATAGTAGGACCATAATCACCAAAATTGGTATTGTTTCGAAAACTGTGTACATGTCCATCTAAAGGAGCACAAACACCCGTCCCTTCTTCCGCCCAAAAATCCATGCCTAGATGTATGGAGCGTTCCAAATCGACATCCTGAGACTTAAAATGTGTACTTCTTTGGTAAATATTTCGTTCTTCCAAATAACCTCCAAAAGCAACTTTAGCTCGATGAGCTTCTAAATGATCATGGACAAATGCTTCTAGATTTGAACTTTTTGAAACATCAACTGTTTCAAGCAATGGATTGTTTTTGGAAAGATCTAACGGGACATAAAGTTCCGCAGAAATACTAGCATCCAAAACGGTCGGCTTAAAAGAACTTAAGTTTATAAGTAATTGAGTAAACTCAGTAGGTTTCATTGTCACGCTGTTTGTTCAAAAATAGTATTCTCCAGCAAAATAATTTCCAAACAACTTTAGATATTATCGCATGGTAACGTGACTAAATTTGGCATTGATCACAATACTCTTATCACTACTTAATAAATTATTGGAAAATGAAGAAGTGTTTTTTGAAGGCTCTTTTTCGGGGTGGCTAAATCTGGAGCGGTTACCATTGTATTGCAAATGGTGATCGGTCTTAGGAAGGCTAATGATTGCATCACTATTTTCCAGCATGACATTAAGGTTTTGAAAAGAATCCTCTATTTTACCTATGGTCAAATCACCAAAACTGCCATTGATAACAGCATTGCCTTTTAAGGCTTCGATTCCGATGTTTGAAGAATTGGAACTTAGCACTAATCTGTTTGCCGATTTAATATGAGCCTCTTCTACGTAATCCAATTTCAATTCTCCCATCTCCCAAACCTCAACCCAAATTGGGGAATAGGCCACATTGATGGAAGTATCTTTTCCATCAATGTGATCTGCCAATAAGGTGGTATGCGAGAGATCTCCCCTAAGATTTTTCATGGTAGAGGAAAGTTTAAGCTCTCCATGTCGAACATCCAATTTTAGCTTGGCATCTTTGGGCATTTTAACCTTAATTACCCTTTTCACCTTACTTTGTTTAGCGTCCATTGAACGCTCCAAGTCTGCTCGGCGTTGCTCATGTAAGCGCTGACGTTCTTCAAATCGTTTCATACGCTCTTCTTCCCTGAGTTGTTGTGCCTCCAAACGCTGTTCCATTTGTGCTTGTCTGCGTTCTTGTTGTGCCTGACGTCTTTCCAATTCGCGCGTATGCAATTCCAATTCTCTTTCATGATGCTTTTCCCATTCTCGCATTCTTTCTTCATAGGCCTTTCCCCACTCTTCATCAAATTGCTTGCTCCAATCTTCCATTTTTACTTCAAACTCCTCTCCAAATTGCTTTCCAAAAGCTTCTCCCCATACCTTCATTTGCTCCTCATAAGCCTTGAAATCGACTTTGCCCATTTCCTTGGCCCAAGCTTTCATTTTTTCTTTATAAGCAGCGCCGTATTTCTTTTCATACTCCCTACTCCATTCTTCCAAATATTTCTCCCCCTCCTTTTTATAGGCATCTGTATCAAAATGAACATTATGAATTCCCTCGGGAAGTGCTGGCAGCTCAGGAAGCGCGGGCATCTCTGGCATCTTCATATCAGGGAGCGCGGGCACCTCTGGCATTTCTGGTAATTCAGGAAGTTCTGGCAACTGCGCCAGCTCAAACTCTAAATCCCTTAAAGCATCAAATTCAAAATTGTAGTCAAAATCGAAATCACCAACATACACCCCATTCCAATTGGTCCCCAATTCCTTGGACTGTATGTTTATTAAATCCCCGGACCCCTCAACGGTGAGTTTCCAAGTTTCCATCGCCTTTTTCAATTCTTCAGCCGACAGCTTATCACTTTCTACATAAGCTTCGATTTCAACCACATCACGGTTCCATGTGTCTACTTCTATTTGGACATGACTCGTGTTTAAATTGATAGTAACATCGTCTGTTACTTTAATGGATTGTGAAACTTTATTGAGTTTCTGCTGTGCCGATACGCTGAACGTTACGACGAGCAGAAATAGCCCTAAAAGGCTTTTACATGTATGTGTCATTATTGTTTTCATGGGTTACAGATTATCCTGACCAAACTCAGCATCGTTTAGGTCTTTTAATTGTTCTTTTAAGCGGTACAATAGGTTTAGACGTAATTTTAGGTTATCTATCAAGGCACTAACTGTCAACTCGTTTGGCCCAGACTGGGTTAATTCCACAGACAAGCGTTGGTATTCCTTATTCAATTCTTCAAGACGCACTACATAACTGTCAAAAAGTTCTTTATTATCGTCATTCAACTGGACTTTGGAAAGCTCCAAGTTGATATTGGCGAGATAATAATCTTCCACTTTTTTTAAATCAGGAGAAATATCTCCCAATGATTTCAAGTTGGAAGCCATCTCTTTGGATTTGTCAGGAGCTCCTGCTTCTTTCCCTTCATAAAAGGTATAAGCACCAATTGCCAACCCAAGCATGACCACAATACTTGCGGCCAAACCAAGCATTCTAAACCTTGAACGCGATGGCTTTTGCAGTGGTAATTCTGTATCCAATTTTTCTAAAAAACGGGCTTCGTGTCCTTTAGGCATTGTTTGCTTGGACACCCTAGATTCTTCCCTAAAAAGCTCTCTAATATCTTGTGCCATTGTTCCTTTGTATTAATAATTCCTTTAATTTATTCTTCCCCCTTGATAGCTGGGTTCTAGAGGCCACTTCGGTAATGTTTAAAATTTCAGAAATCTCTTGATGGTCATAACCTTCCATCAAATACAACATGACCACATATTTATACCTATCCGGTAATTTTTGAATGGCTTCCTTAACCTCCTCTACACCAAGGCTGTCTTCAACTAACCAGTTGTCATCTTCAGGAGCATCGACCACTTTGAGGTGCACCTCTTCCAATTGCAGCAAGTGCTGTTTTTTGGCTTTTAAAAGGTCGATACTCTTGTTAATTACAATACGTTTTAACCAAGCTCCAAACGTTACCTCCGCCTTATATTGGTGTAATTTGGCAAAGGCCTTAATAAAGGACTCCTGTACGATATCTTCAGCTTCCATGGAGTTCTTCACAAAACGCATGGCTACCACAAACATGCCATCGCAGTACTGCTTGTACAACTGCAACTGCGCTGCACGGTTGTTTTGCTTGCATTTCTCAATAAGATCAATTTGAAACATTCGCTTCGAAACTTTTTGGTTACTCGGTTAAGTTCATTATAAAGACGCCTTAAAAATCAAAGTGTGGCAAATTATGTCATTTTTTTTATCCGGATAGTGCTTTTATCCCTATGGAAACTACAAACCTTTACAAAGAATCGTGTCACAACTTTCTATTTGTTATAAATTTAAAGGTTTTACTTTAAAATTAAATTTAAGTTATCTGCCCATACTAAAGCCTATACAATTAACGTTCTGCTGTTTTGAAAGCATGACAATATCCTTATATTTACACTTCAAAATACAGGGCGAATGAATAGATTTTTTAAATGGGTATTATGGGTACTGTTGGTGATTGCCGTTGGTCTGTTTTTGTACTCTTTTTTTGTTGAAAATATCTTCTCGAAACGTTTAAGTCCGAAGGACACTATAGAGTTTACATTAAACGATTTGGACCTAAAGGTGCAATACAACCGTCCCTACAAAAAGGGAAGAGAAATTTTTGGAGGTCTTGTGCCATATGACCAAGTATGGCGTACCGGTGCCAACGAGGCTACTACCTTTGAAACCAATAAAGCACTTTATGTTAAGGGAATTGCTATCCCCAAAGGAATTTATACTCTTTGGACCATCCCGAGGGACAGCTCTTGGAGCGTTATTCTCAACACAAAACTTTATCCATGGGGGGTCGATGCTCAAATGAAGCCCATGCGTGAGCCTCAATACGATATTCTAGAAATAGATGTCCCTGTGGAATCGCTTGACAATACTGTGGAGCAGTTTACGATTGGGTTTGATAATACTACGGGTAATTTGGATTTGACTATGGCTTGGGACCAAACTAAAATTGCAGTTCCTATTAGCGTTAAAAAGGATACGCTACCTTAAAGCAGATAAAGCTCTTTTATTTATCTAAAAGAGAATAAACTTTTTCAAAAAACATTCAATAAAAAAGGGTACATATTGTACCCTTTTAACATATCATTTATTTCGTTTATCTCAAAGAAAGGTTTCCTTATACCATGCCACTTGCGCCTTTACGGCCTCTAACAAAGTTGTTTGTGGATTATACCCCAATAAAAGACGTGCCTTGTCGATATTGGCCTTAGTACGCAATTGATCACCAGGCCTCTTAGCAATCACATTAATAGCAATGGGCTTTCCTAACACCTCTGCTACTGCATCAATACCATCCTGAGTTGTGTGTTCAACTTCAGTTCCTAAATTGATAACCTCACCATTCACCTTATCTTCCTTACCAATCACACTTACAATGCCGTCAACAATATCACCTACATAGGTAAAACTTCTCAAGTGGGCATCACTACCTTCATATAAAGGAAATGCTTCCCCCTTAATTCCCAATTCAATTAACTTGGTATACATTTTCTCTGGACGCTCCCTTGGCCCTATCACGGAATACAAACGCAAAGAGCACGCTTTAAACAATTGTTCCCTACTCTTTTGAAGTGCCATCTGCTCTGCTGCCAACTTAGTCACTCCATAATGAGAGGCTGGTTTTGGCGCCACATCTTCTGTAAAAGTAGCTTCTAAGCCATAAATCGAAGACGTTGCAATGTTTACAAACAATTTAAGGTTTGGACATTCCAAAGCATAGTCTATAAGCTGCTTGGTAGCCAAAATGTTATTGCTTAAATAATCTTCAAAGGTCGAGGTGGTGGATATACCAGGTTGTGCCGCAAAATGAAAAATATAGTCTATATCAGTTGGCAATACCTCAGAAAGTGTTTCATCCCTAAGATCCTTTTTAAGAATAGACACACCCACTTTTGCAAGCACTTCTGCATTTTTTTCCTTGGAAGTCACACTATAATAAGGACAGAAATTATCTACACCAATCACCTCATGTCCCAAGGACCTTAAACGTTCTGCTGTGTGGGACCCTATAAAACCTGCGGCTCCCGTAACAAGTATTTTCATTTATGACACTAAATTTTAGACAAAGTAACAACTATTATATCAATAAGAATAATTTTGATTTACTTAAAAAAGAATACTTTTGTACCACCTAATAATTTTTAGATGCATTACAAATTTACCATAATTGTTCCTGTTTACAATGAAGAAGATAATTTAGAGCGGGTGGAACAGGAATTATTGGCCTATACCAAAATTGCAACCCTTCCTAGCTGTGTATTATTTGTAAATGATGGATCCAAGGACAATAGCCAGGAACTCATTGAAACTATCTGTAACAAGCATGAGGCCTTTAATTATATACTTTTCAAGGAAAATAGAGGTCTAAGTGCGGCTATTAAAGCTGGTTTTGATCATGCCGATACCGAATTGGTGGGCTATATAGATTCTGATCTACAGACAGACCCAAAAGATTTTAATTTGCTTTTGGAGCATATAGGAGACTACGACCTGGTTACTGGTGTAAGAGCCGACAGAAAGGATTCCTTTGTTAAAAATATGTCCTCCAAAATTGCCAATGGCATTAGAAGAACTTTCACTCACGATGGTATGGACGATACGGGGTGCCCCCTGAAAGTCATTAAAGCGGATTATGCCAAAAGAATTCCCATGTTTAAAGGACTTCACCGCTTTTTACCAGCTATGATCTTGCTACAAAACGGGAAGATTTTGCAAGTGCCGGTAAAGCATTTCCCTAGAATTGCCGGGACCGCAAAATTTGGGCTTTGGAATAGGCTTATTGGCCCCTTAATGGATTGCTTTGCCTATTTATGGATGAAGAAAAAGTACATCAACTATACGGTTTCCAAATCAAGTAAATGAGCGATTGGCTAATATATAGCATCGGATTTATAGCCCAAACCTTGTTTTCCTCTAGGTTGATCATTCAATGGGTAACCTCCGAAAAACAGCAAAAAGTCATTACGCCAACCCTATTTTGGACCCTAAGCCTTATTGCATCCTTTTTACTTTTTGTCTATGGATATTTACGAAATGATTTTGCTATCATGCTTGGTCAGGGGCTTACCTACTACATCTATATTCGTAATTTGCAATTACAGGGTGAGTGGCAAAAACTGTTTAAACCACTTCAATATTTTCTATTGGGATTCCCTATTTTAATTGTAATCTATTATTATAACAACAATGTTATTGACAAGGAATTACTATTTAAAAACGAAGCTATCCCTTTTTGGCTATTACTGTTAGGTATTGTTTCGCAAGTAATTTTTACGCTTCGGTTTGTATACCAATGGATGTATTCCGAACGAAGAAAACAATCGGAGTTACCTTTTGGGTTCTGGCTTTTAAGCCTTATCGGTTCTTTGCTCATTTTAATCTATGCCATCTTCAGAAAAGACCCTGTGCTTTTTACAGGCCATAGTTTGGGATCCTTTATCTATGCCAGAAATTTACTTTTAATAAAAAAATCCAATGCTCAAAAAACTTCAACATAACCCAATTATAGTACTTCTTTTGTTTGTATTGATTATGTTGGGATTCACCATACATTACCTTCCTGTTAGCATTATGGAGGCTCGTAATTTTATTACTGCCCGAGAAATGTTGACTGATGGCAATTGGCTTTTAACCACCATGAACGGCGAAGCCCGTTACCAAAAACCGCCCTTACCAACATGGTTTTCGGCGATTTTTGCACTTATCTTTGGAATCACAAAATTGACTGCCCTTAGGTTCCCTGCCATTATTTTTATTGCTCTTACAGGAATTTTCGCCTACCTCCTTTCAAAACAGCTCACAAAAAATAAATTACATAGCTCCATCAATGCTTTAATTGTGGTGACCTCTTTCTATGTTATAGGGATTACTATCGAGGCTCCCTGGGACATCTTTACCCACGGCTTTATGCTTATGGGTATTTATTTTCTATTTCATTTTTTTCAAGCTCAAAAAACGAGTTACAAACATGTCATCATAGCGGGGATTATGTTGGGAGGCTCTATTCTTTGCAAAGGGCCAGTATCTTTTTATGCCCTATTACTTCCCTTTCTGATAGCTTATGGAATTACTTACAAATACAAAGACATTACAAAGAAAATTCCAGCGCTTGTGCTCTTCCTTATTATTGGTCTTACTATTGGAGGCTGGTGGTACCTATATGTTAGACTCATTGATCCTGCTACTTTTACAAAAGTGGCTGAAAGAGAAACCAGTAATTGGGGCAGCTATAACGTGAGACCATTTTATTACTATTGGAGTTTTTTCACCCAGAGCGGAATTTGGACGATTCCGGCTTTTATTGGATTGCTTTATCCGTATTTAAAATCTCGCGTTTCAAATTTAAAAGCCTACCGTTTTAGCTTTTATTGGACGATTTTTGCCGTTATTCTACTCTCTATCATACCAGAAAAAAAATCCAGGTATTTGATGCCTGTACTTATTCCATTAGCTATCAATACTGGATTTTATATGGAATATCTATTTAGAAGATTTAAGGAACTTAAGGACAAACGAGAAACCATTCCTGTGTATTTCAATTTTGGATTGATTGCACTCATTGGGCTAGCGTTTCCATTTGTAGCCTATTTCTTTTTAGGCTCCAACATTTCCAACCATTGGTTTTCGTATATCTTGACTTCTATTATTGTCTTCACCTTGGGGATTGGCATTGTAATTCAATTGAAAAAGAAGAACTTTCCCAATGTATTCTTTTTTACGGTCCTGTTTTTTGCCTCGTTATTTCTTACGGGACTACCCTTGGCAAATGCTCTTAAAGGATCTAACTACAACCCCGTTTCCAATTTGAAAGCCGAAGCGGATGCAGAGCAGCTTCCTGTGTATTGGTTAGGCTATATTTCCCCTGAAGTTATTTGGCAGTTCGGTGATAAGATCCCATCGTTGAAAACCGAAGACGGCTCATTTCAGCTTCCAAATACTGAAGCATTTGGACTGTTAACCCAAAAGTTATCTCCTGAAGACGAAGCCTTTTTATCCAGCCATTACAACATTGAGTTTCAAACCTTTTACGACTTGAACCTTGCCGACGAAACTTCTAAAAAGCATAACAGCAGATTAACTAACGATTACTATATCCTTAGGAAGAAATAAAACGAGTATCTGCTTTACGCTTAATTTTATAAAATAAAAAACCGGACAAAGCTCCAAAAGTCATTCCACAGACAATGTCTACTGGATAATGAACACCTACGTAAATTCTACTATAAGCTACAAAGGCACTCCAAAACAAAAGAGCAAAAATCAACGATTTATAATAAGGCCTTAACAACAAACCTGCAAATACTGCTACAGCCATAGAATTGGCAGCATGCGCCGAAAAGAAACCATAACGACCACAACGCTCCGCAATATATCGCATGTGTTCCAACAAATCTTCTTCTCTACAGGGTCTAGGACGTTGTATGCCATGCTTAAACAAACCACTAATTTGATCTGTAAAGGCAATCATGAAAGCAATCACTACGACAGAAATTAGCAATGACTTGGCACCCATTTTTCTGTAAAGCAAATACAATAATACCGCATACAGAGGAATAAATGTGAATTTATTGGTGACCGCCAACCAAAAGTCATCCCATGTAGGATTGCCCAAATTATTTAACCATAAAAATAAGTCGGTGTCATACTGAATGAGTTGTTCCATACCTACTCTTCGTAACGTGCCACTTCACGGTCATAAAAATCGGTAGCTGCATTAATCAAATTTTCAATTTCAGCCTCCACTTCCTTTTGATCGTGTTCGTCAAACTCTTCTAACCATTCAATATCATCATTCTCTAAATTGATGATGAACCTAGGAAAATCAGTATGTACAATATAAATGGCTTCAGGGAAATCGGTATTGTCTCCCAATAAAAATTTTGGTAATTCCATCGTGTATTATGAATCTAATTTGTTTGTTTCTATTAATTTATTGGTCAAATAATTGAACCTGATGTACAACAAAATGGCTGCCGCCGTCAACCCTGCTAAAAGGCCAATCCAAATCCCAAAACTACCATAGGCTTCTTCCTTCCCTAAAAACACACAAACAGGAAACCCAATGACCCAATAGGATATAAAAGTAATGATTGTTGGTATTTTTACATCCTGCAAGCCTCTTAAGGCTCCCAACATTACCACTTGGATACTATCGCTAATCTGAAAAAAGGCAGCTACAATTAGCAAAGTTGAAGCTATGCCCACCACCTCGGCATTATCCATAGCATTTTTGGCATCGTTGAAATCGACATATAGTTTCGGTAAACTTCCGTGGAAGACATAAAAAAACAGTCCAAAAATCACCGCAAAGATAAAGCCCATTAAAAAGATGGAGAAGGCAATTCGTCTCAATTCCTTATAATTTTGAAGTCCTTTTTGGTTTCCTACTCTAATCATAGCTGCCACGCTCAAACCTGTAGCAACCATAAACGTCATTGAAGATAGGTTTAATGCAATTTGATTGGCCGCTTGGGGATTTTTACCCAACAACCCACTTAACCAAATAGCACCCGTAAAAATGGCTACTTCAAAAAACATTTGCATGGCACTGGGGGTTCCCAGTTTTAAAAGCTGACGCAACATCAATCTATCAAGTACAAATATTTTTATATGGGTTACAAAGGCCTTGGATTTTTCCTTTTTTATCAGCAACATCCATAAAAAGGCCACCATTATAAATCTGGATGCCAAGGTTCCGTAGGCTGCTCCCACAATTCCCAGTTCTGGGAATCCAAACTTTCCAAAAATGAAAATATAATTCAACACTACATTTACAATGTTTCCCAATAAGGTAGCGTACATCGGGTATTTGGTCATGGACAAACCATCACTGAATTGCTTAAAAGCCTGAAACACGATTAAGGGAATCAAGGAGAATGCCACCAAATCTAAATAAGGCATGGCATATTCCACAACCTCTGCAGGTTGCTTCATCAAATACATTAACGGCTTGGAAAAATAAACCACCAAGAACAACAAAATGCCCAAGAGCATACACAAAAACAGGCCGTGTTTAAACGCTGATTTTCCTTGTTTAAAATCCTCGGCACCATCGGCTTCTGCCACCAAAGGCGTAATGGCCGTAGAGAAACCTATTCCTAAGGACATGGCGATGAACATAAAACTGTTCCCCAAGGACACTGCAGCCAATTCGGCAGTCCCCAATTGCCCCACCATAACATTGTCTACAAAGCTCACAAAAGTATGGCCCAACATCCCTAACATCACAGGGGCTGCCAACTTCCAGTTATATTTAAACTCTTTGGTATAAAGGGAAAGATTCACGTTATTCTTTTTAATGCGACAAAGATATGCTTTTATAACGTATAGTAAAGAAGAAGCTAAAACACTGTATTCAATTACAAATCAATTAATTACATTTAAAATTGTTAATAACTCCTTTAGGAATTCCTTTTAACAAAAGCATTTAATTACTAAATTTAAGTAATTATTTGAGTTAGTTCTAGTTGAAACTTTTTACGCCATAATTTTTGAGGGATTTTTTAAAGATTAAGTCGTGAATGGTTTCAAACAAAAAGGAGACAAGATCTCCTTTTTGTTATTTTATGGCTTACTGTTTTAGTTTGCAGTTGGCAAACTGCTTAGTTTCCACGGATAAAAATTCCTAAATTGTTAATCCTTGTATTTGGGCATGGGCTTCTCTAAATTCCTGAACCATCTCACTTACAATATCCTGAACGGGCTTGATATCGTGAATCAAACCTGCAATCTGACCAATTTCTAATTCTCCTTCTTCCAAATCCCCTTCAAACATGCCCTTTTTAGCTCTGGCTCTTCCCAAAAGGGACTTCAAATCCTCTACCGAAGGACTTTTCGCATACAGCTCTTGGATATCATTAAAGAACTTATTTTTCACCAAACGTACTGGCGCCAGTTCCTTTAAAGTTAATTGCGTATCCCCTTCCTTGGCATTTACCACCACTTCCTTAAAGGCTTGATGTGCCGAAGATTCTTCACTTGCCACAAAGCGGCTTCCTAATTGAACACCATCGGCCCCCAAAACCATGGCTGCCAACATCCCTCTTCCTGTAGCAATTCCTCCTGCAGCAATCAATGGAATTTGTAACTGCTCCTTCACCATAGGAATCAAAGTCAACGTAGTAGTTTCATCACGACCATTATGTCCTCCTGCCTCAAAACCTTCAGCAACAATAGCGTCCACTCCCGCCTCTTGGGCTTTCAATGCAAATTTCACACTACTTACTACATGCACAACTGTAATGCCCCGCTCTTGTAGCCAAGACGTCCAAGTTTTGGGATTTCCCGCCGAAGTAAAAACAATCTTTACACCTTCCTCCACAATGATGTCCATAATTTCTTCAATGTTCGGGTACAACATTGGAACGTTCACCCCAAAAGGTTTTGTTGTTGCTTTTTTACATTTTTGAATGTGCTCTCGCAGTACTTCTGGGTACATAGAGCCTGCACCAATCAATCCCAATATACCTGCATTACTGGCCGCAGACGCCAGTCTCCAGCCACTGTTCCATATCATTCCTGCTTGAACTATGGGGTATTCTATATCGAAAAGTGTTGTAATTCTATTTGTCATTTATAGTTTGATAAGTTTTACCGATTTGATTTGTGTTTTCGTTTTCAAAGAAAGTACATACATGCCTTGAGCCAAGCCAGAAACACTAATATCTTCCACCTGTTGTGTCAGTGTACCTGATTGTAATTCCTTCCCTTGGAGATTATACAAGGAATATGTTGTTTCCTGATAAAGCGTTCCCATTTGAATGGTCAATTCTTCTCTAATAGGATTGGGATACAAATGAATTTCATCTAAACTCATCTCATGCAAGGACAAGAGCATATCATAGGCCAATCCAAAATCTGGAATGCCAAAGCCTAACAAATTGTCAGGCGAATCATATTGAGAGGAAGATGATTGGATCCGCTGCTTAATTTCTGCATTCGTTTCCAATGGAAAAGCCTGCCACAAAGAAGCCGCGGCACCAGCAATAATTGGACCACTAAAAGAAGTCCCGCTATTGGATACCAAAGCATCACTCGGACTAATAATGGACGCTCCTGCTCCTTGAGCCACAACATCCGGTTTTTGGGTAGGCTGCGTTTCATTTCCTTGAGAACTGAATGCCGCATAATTTCCTTCCGAATCCACAGCACCTACAGAAAGTACATTGGCGGCATCAGCCGGTGCTCCAACAATTTGCCATGCGGTTGCCCCGGAATTTCCTGCTGAAGACACTACCAAAATGCCTTTTTCAAAAGCAATATTGGCTCCTTTTGAAATAAAAGCCGTGTTTCCATTCATATCTGCTGTAGTGTAGCTATAATTAGGATTGTCATATTCGTTATAGCCCAAAGATGAATTGATAATGTGCACTCCCAAACTATCGGCGCGCTCGGCAGCTTCCACCCAATAACTTTCCTCTACAGGATTTTCACTTCCCGCATCTTCAGTTCTAAAAAGATAATAGGAAGCATCTGGAGCGGTGCCTACAAATTGATCTTCCACGTAGCCTGCCATGGTGCTCAAAACACGTGTCCCATGATCATTATCTGAGTAGGTATAGACATCTTCGGTTCTATTCACAAAATCATAGCCATCCAACAAATCGTCATTATCTCGCAATCTTTGGAATCCCGCCATAGTATTGACATTTGGAAATCCTGCATCCAATACTGCAATTACAATCCCTTCTCCCGTAAAATCGAGTTGATGTAAGGTTTCCAAATTGAGCATTTCCACTTGGTTTTGGGCATTTCCATAAACAAAATCAGCGGTGATTTCTTCTAAACTGAATTTATTTTGAAGCGCTGCCATTTTTCCTGAAGAAAGGTCCAAGCTATTATCAGCAAAGTCTATACTGGCTACAAAAGGCAAGTCCAATAATGCAGAAATATCTGTTTGGGTTCCCCTAACATGCACCGCATTGAACCATTTGGACTTTGCCAAAACAGAAATGCCCGCTTGAGTTTTAAGTGTTGAAATATAAGCTTCATTAACAGGAACATCGCGATTATCAATAGGAATGCCGTGTGCATTTTTACGGTCGATGGCCGCCTGTGATAAAATGGAAATGGGATTGTTGATGGATGCCTCAACATCCAATTTATCGGTAAGATATACCCATGCATCTTCCTGGGCTTGGCCCAAATAGCTTATGGCAAGTATGCCAAACAGCAGTATTTTTTTTAACATCTAGTTGTATTTGGGAATCGGTTGGTGCAATTTAAGAAATTACTCCCGATCCTACCAATTCCTCTCCTAGATACCAAGCCACAAATTGCCCTTCGGTAATAGCCGATTGTAAGTTTTGAAATTCCACGAAAAGTCCGTTCTCAACTTTGTACAATGTTGCAGATTCCAACGGTTGTCTGTACCTAATGCGCGCCTTGACTTCCAGAGTTTCTCCTTGGTGGAGTTCCAAATCTTCGCGTACCCAATGGACCTCGTCATTGGCTACAAAAAGGGCACGTTTTAACAAACCTGGATGGTCTTTCCCTTGTCCTGTATATATAACATTTTCTTCTACATCGGTATCGATAACGAACAATGGCTCCACAGTCCCACCTACACCAAGACCTTTACGCTGGCCTTTTGTGAAATAATGGGCGCCCTGATGTTTTCCTACCACCTTTCCGTCAGTGATGTGGTAGTCTATTTTTTTTGTTAAATATTGAAGTTCCTCCTCTTTGGAATCGAAACTAGAAGTCCCATTTAAATAGATTTCCCTATCAGAAGCAATCTCTACAATAACCCCTTCCTTCGGCATCAATTTTTGCTGTAAAAATTCTGGAAGTCGCACTTTACCAATAAAACACAATCCTTGGGAATCCTTTTTATCGGCAGTAACCAAATTCAATTTTGTCGCAATTTCCCTAACTTCAGGTTTGGTCAATTCTCCAATTGGGAACAGCGCTTTCGACAATTGTTCTTGTGATAATTGGCATAAAAAATAAGACTGATCTTTATTGCCATCGACACCTGCCAACAACTGGTAAATTTCTTCTCCGTCCTTTTGTATCGTTCCTTTTCTACAATAATGCCCTGTTGCCACATAATCCGCTCCCAAGTCCAAGGCAATTTTCATGAAAACGTCAAACTTGATTTCACGATTACAAAGCACGTCTGGATTAGGCGTTCGGCCGCGTTGGTATTCATCAAACATATAATCTACAATGCGCTCCTTGTACTGTTCACTTAAATCGACCGTTTGGAAAGGAATTCCTAATTTATCGGCAACCAACATGGCGTCATTGCTGTCGTCCAACCATGGACATTCATCGGAAATAGTTACCGAATCGTCATGCCAATTTTTCATAAAAAGCCCAATAACCTCATAGCCCTGTTCTTTTAATAAATAGGCTGCCACACTGGAATCTACACCTCCTGAAAGGCCTACGATAACTCGTTTCATTTATGTAAGCGATTGAATTTGATTATATCCTGCAAAATTACAAAATAAAAAATGGTAACCTCTTAAAGTTACCATTATAAAACATTATGATTGCAATAGTTTAAATCTATTGTTTATAAGGGTTTTTACTTCTTTTGGTAAAGTCCTTTTCTTCCTCTAGCTTGCCGTCTTTATAGTATTTCCAAATACCATCCTTACTATCTCGCTTGTAATTTCCTTCGGCCAATAATTGTCCTTCATCGTTATAATATCTGGCCATTCCATGTAATTGGTCGTTCTTGTAATGAAATTCCTTTAACACAACGCCTTTTTCAGAATACCATCGGGACACACCTTCTATTTTCCCATTAACGTAATTAACACGTTCTGCAACCTGACCGTTATCGTAGTAAACTAATTTTTCTCCTTCCAAATTACCTTGGTCATTATAGGTTTCGGTAGTCATAATAGCATTGGATTTATTATGATAATACACCCATTTGCCCATATACAGTTTTCCGTTCATTTTACCTTCACTAATAAGCTTTCCTGTAGAAGAAAAAAACTTCACCTCGGCAATGTCGTTATTTGGATTGAACGTTTTGGTAGCACTCAATACACTCTTTTTGTTATTCAGGGTATAGTATTTAAACACCCCTATCTCCTTACCATGATTAAACTCACCTTCGTACCTAGGCTGGTTGGTTTCATAGAAATTTTTACGCCAAATACCATGGCGTAACCCCTTGCTATCAAACTGGTTGATTTGTTGGGCCAACATCACGGAAGTTGCCAAAAAACATAACATCATTTGAATGTACTTCAATTTCATAAAGTAAAAATTAGTGCTTGTTGATATAGGTTATTTTGCTATTGTAATATTAAACGAAAATATAATACAATTGTTATTAAACAAAAAAGCTGCCTGTTTAAAGGCAGCTTTTTGAATTTATTTTTTACGCTGTTGCGCCTTTTGTTGCTGTTCAGCCTGCTCCATCATTTCCTTCATTTTCTTCTGGAAACGGCTTTCCTTTTTAGGTTGTTTCTTTTTATGTTGAATTTTTGCCAACACCTTATCTTCATCAATGATAAAGTTTTTGATCACCAACATAATTCCAATACTAATCAAGTTAGATATAAAGTAATACAAACTCAACCCAGAAGCATATTGGTTAAAGAATACCAACATCATTAACGGCGATAAATACAACATCACCTTCATCATTTTTTGCATATCCGGCATCCCTTCCTGCGTTGGTTGATTTGCCATTTGCTGTCCTGTGGTCATTCTCATATAAAAGAAGATTGCCACGGCTGCCAAGATCGGGAATAAACTTACGTGATCTCCATAGAATGGAATTTTAACCGGTAATTCCGCAATCACATCGTAAGAAGATAAATCTTCCACCCAAAGGAATTTCTTTTGGCGTAAATCGAAAGCAGATGGGAAGAACATGAACAATGCATAGAATACTGGTATTTGCATCAATCCTGGTAAACATCCGCTTAACGGACTTGCTCCAGCACGACTTTGCAAACTCATGGTTTCTTGTTGCATTTTCATTTTGTTGTCTTTGTACTTCTCTCTAAGCGCGTCTAGTTCTGGCTTTAATATTTTCATTTTAGCTTGAGACAAGAACTGCTTGTACTGTACAAATGACAATAGGATTTTCACCAAAATGGTCATAACAATAATGGCAAAACCATAAGGTAAGAACGAACTCAATAATCCAAACAGCGGAATGAAAACAGATTTGTTTATCCAACCAAAAATCCCCCAACCTAATGGAATACTTTCTTCTAGATTTCTATCATATTTCTTTAAAACCTTACTGTCTGTTGGTCCAAAATACATTCCCATATTTTCAGCCAACTCCCCACCTTTAAACTCCAATGGTAATTTGGCTAAGTACTTTTTGGTATAAAGGGTATCAACGTCATCATCCTCTACTAAATTCTTAGACTCCATCTGTACACTTTTAAACGGTACATCTGTTACCAAAATAGAGCTAAAGAAGTGTTGACGGAATGAAATCCACTCCACATTTTCTTCAGTTTCATCGTCTTCACCTGCTTGGGCCAATTTGTCGATTTTATTACCATCATATTGGTAAGTCAAACGGGTGTAACGGTTTTCGTATTGGATACTCTTATCGTGGCGTATGCCCTTTAAGCCCCAAGATAAATCTATTGGCTGAGAAGTGTTGAACACACCACCCAAACCTTGAGACTTCACTGAGAACCCAACCATATAATCGTTTGGTTTTAACTCATATCTATACTCCAAAAATTTAGTTTCAGATACTTTAAGTTTCATAGAAACTATAGTATTTTCTCCACTTTTGGTTATTGTTGGCTGAAAATAAAGATCTTGAGTATTTAGTATTCTGTTGTCTGAAGTTCCAAAATTGATATTGAATTGCGTATTTCCATCCTTTACCATATAAATTGGCACAGAATCATAATCTACAAACTGTGTCAATTTTACTTCAGAAAGGTATCCTCCCTTGTTGCTAAATTTTAAGGCCAGTACACCATTCTCCACCAAGGTAAAATCATCCTTTGCCGAAGGTAAAGATGAAGCATATGCAAACGCTCCCAATTTAAGTTTCAATTGTTGAAGGGCCACAGAGTCCAAAGCCCCTGTATTTGAAAAATCTTCAGCAGAGGTTACAAAGGCATTTTCATTAGTCTTTGCTTTTTGTTCTGCCTCTACTTGTTCTTGTTTTGCTTGTTCCTGCTCGGCTATCTCCTCTGGAGTTGGCGAGTTTTTCCAAAGCATGTACAATAAGATTCCAAAAATAAGCACAAAGCCTACAATGGAGTTAACATCAATTTTCTTTTCTTCCATGAATTATATCTAAATGTCTTGTGGCAAGCTGTACAAAACCTTGTCCACTTTTTAGTTTTGTGCCACACTGGCACCTTTTTTATTGGTTTTGAAGCTTAACGCAGCCTTAACGAAGGCCACAAACAACGGATGTGGATTGGCCACCGTACTCTTGTATTCCGGGTGATACTGAACTCCAACAAACCAGTTATTTTCAGGAATTTCAACAATTTCTACCAAGCCCGTATCAGGATTTAACCCCGTAGCTTTCATACCAGCTTCCTCAATTTGTGCTTTGAAGTCGTTGTTGAACTCATAACGATGTCTGTGACGCTCTTTAATTTGACTCTCCCCATACACCTCTTTAGCAATGCTTCCGTCCAACAACTCACAATCCCAAGCCCCTAAACGCATAGTACCACCTTTTTCGGTTACAGTTTTTTGCGATTCCATAAGGTCAATTACTGGATTTGTGGTTTCAGGATCCATTTCGGTGGAGTTCGCATCCTTCAATCCAAGCACGTTTCTAGAATATTCAATAACGGCCATTTGCATTCCCAAACAAATTCCTAAAAATGGAATGTTGTTTTCACGCACATATCTTACCGCTTCAATTTTTCCTTCAATTCCACGTTCTCCAAAGCCAGGAGCAACCAATACTGCATCTAAATGTGCTAATTTCTTAGCTGCACTTTTTGGTGTTAAATGCTCGGAGTGGATAGATTCAACCTTCACCTTCACTTCATTTTCAGCACCTGCATGGATGAAAGCTTCCAAAATAGATTTGTATGAATCTTGTAATTCTACATATTTTCCAATTAATCCAATGGTAACTTCTTCCTTCGGATTTTTATGACGGTTCAAGAATTGATTCCAACGCTCCAAGTTTGGCGTATCGCTTTGCAATCCTAATTTTTTCAAGACGACTTTGTCCAAGCCTTGTTCCAACATCAAGTTAGGAACATCATAAATAGTAGAAGCATCGATAGATTGAATCACAGCCTCTTCCCTTACGTTACAGAACAATGCCAATTTTCTTCTTAAATCTTCCGGCAATTCGTGCTCAGTACGACAAACCAAAACATCTGCCTGCACTCCACTTTCCATTAAAGTTTTCACACTGTGTTGGGTTGGTTTTGTTTTCAACTCCCCTGCTGCCGATAAATATGGCACCAAGGTAAGGTGAATCACGATTCCGTTTTGTTCACCCAAATCCCAACGCAATTGACGCACTGCTTCCACATAAGGAAGGGACTCAATATCACCAACCGTTCCTCCTATTTCGGTGATCACGATATCATAATCTCCTGAATTCCCTAAAATTTGGATTCTGTGTTTGATCTCATCTGTAATATGCGGGATAACCTGTACCGTTTTCCCAAGAAATTCACCGCGACGCTCCTTTTGGATCACGCTTTGGTAAATTCGTCCTGTAGTAACATTATTGGATTGGCTTGTAGGCACATTTAAAAAACGCTCATAATGTCCTAAATCCAAATCTGTTTCAGCCCCGTCATCTGTAACATAACACTCCCCATGCTCATAAGGGTTCAAAGTACCTGGATCCACATTAATGTAGGGATCTAATTTTTGAATGGTAGTTCTGTAACCTTGTGCCTGTAGCAATTTGGCCAGTGATGCCGCAATAATTCCTTTTCCTAGTGAAGATGTAACCCCTCCGGTTACAAAAATGTATTTTGTATCAGTTGTCATGTTGCGCTTTTAAACGCAGGCAAATTTACAAAATTTAAATAGTTATGGCACATAGTTTTTTAGTTATTTGGGGTTCTTTTAGCAAATTACCATTTGCTTTAGACTCTAGTTTGAATTTAAACAGAGTCCTTCTTGATATTTTAAAAAAAATACCCGAAATTAGTTAATCTCCATGAGGATTTATCATTGCATTGCCAAGCACTGGCTTTTTTTTAAAACTCACACCTTATGAGATTTATAGATTATTACAAGATACTTGGTGTCGACAAAAACGCTTCGGAAAGCGACATCAAAAAAGCCTATCGCAAACTGGCCCGAAAATACCATCCGGACCTTAACCCGAATGACAAGGAAGCCGAAAAGAAATTTAAGGAAATCAACGAAGCCAACGAAGTCTTGAGCCATCCTGAAAACCGAAAGAAATATGACAAATATGGCAAGGATTGGCAACATTCGGAAGCTTTTGAGGAAGCGCAACGCCAACAACAATCTCAACGAGGTCATTACCAAAGTTCATCCGGCCGATTTACCGAAGAGGATTTTTCGGATTTCTTCAGTTCCATGTTTGGTGGAGGTGGGGGCTTTAGAGGTCAAAGCCATGGCCAGCCAAAATTTAGAGGCCAAGATTACAATGCCGAATTGCAATTGGATTTGGAAGATGTCTACAAAACCCATAAACGCACTTTGACCATAAATGGGAAAAACATAAGACTAACCATCCCTGCAGGTGTTAGAAACGGTCAAATTATTAGAATTAAAGGTTATGGTGGCGAAGGTATTAATGGAGGCCCCAATGGCGATCTTCACATCAAATTTTCCATCAACAATCAAAGTAAGTTTAAACGCGATCACAATAACCTATATACCGATGTAGATCTAGATTTATATACCGCAATTTTAGGTGGCGAAATAGTTATTAATGCCTTTGACGGCAAGTTAAAACTGAAGGTTAAGCCCGAAACTCAAAATGGTACTAAGGTAAAATTAAAGGGAAAAGGATTTCCTGTTTATAAAAAATATGGGGAATTTGGTGATCTTTATGTAACCTTTCATGTAAAAACACCTACTCACCTTACCGATAAAGAAAAAGCATTGTTTGAAGAATTAGCAAAATTACGATAATCATGGAAACCGCTCATTATATTCCAATAGCAACACTTTGTACCTCTTACGACATTACAATTTCCTTTCTGGAGGAGTTAGAGGACATTGGCCTTATTTCTATAATTACTATAGAAAAACAATATTACCTAGATACGGATTCCCTAAGCTCCTTAGACAAAGTGCTCCGCATGCAAAGAGAACTCAATCTTAATATTGAAGGCATAGATATTGTATTCAATTTATTGCAAAAAGTAGACGCACTTCAAATTGAACTTAACAATTTACAAAACCGTTTACGACTCTACGAACATGATTAAATAACTTTATCTAGGATATTGTTTTTTAATATTTCGAATTAAATCCTCCAAACCGTTTACTTTTAGCTCATACACCATTTGTAACATGTCTCCCAGTTTCCCTTTAGGAAAACCTTTATTGTGGTACCATACCACATAATATTCAGGAAGGTCAATTAAGTCTCTCCCTTCGTATTTTCCAAACGGCATTTTGGTATGTGCCAATTTTATCAGAAATTCTTTGTCTAGTCCTAACATTTTGTCTTTCATTTATAATCTTCAAAGCACATTTACTGTTCCTAACTTAACACAGGAATACTAACCTCCTGATACAACAAATCCCCAAAAGCGCCATACCCGTTATGTGTACGCAACGTTTTAGGGATTATGTGAATATTGTATTTTGATTTGAAAACTATTTAGCCTCTACAATTGTCAAGTCGTCATACTTAACAATATAAACAGCTTCATTAAAGTAACCTCCAAAATATTTTTTTGTATACCTAAATTTATTCTCCAAATATTCAGTCTCCAATTCTGGAGTGGCTGCTTCGTATAAATTTTCTTTAGAAGCCAATCGTAGCAAAATATCCAAGGTCAAATCAAAACCACGGATAGCGTATTTATTTGGTTCCACACCATACAAACTTTTGTATTTAGTAATAAACCCATTAGTAGTGGGCGTTGCCAAGGTTTTGTTTGCCGAAGGATAGGTGAATTTCAAATTAGATAAGTGGTAATTAGAGATGTTCTTTCCTTCAAATACCGAACTATTTTGTGTGGTCATCAAAACAATTTGGTGTTCTTCATTGTTCAAACCATTTAACATACTGGTGACATTGGAAGCAAAAGCCTCATTTTTAGTTTCCAAAAACACAATGTTCTCTCCCGCTAAAAAAATATCCTCCAAATCGGAAATCAGTATGTAGTTACTATCCTTTCCGTCCTTATCCTTTCTTGAAAAAATTTGTCTAGCGGCAACAAATTCTGACTTCAATTGATTGCTAACAGCCGTGTTTTTGGAATCGGCAATGATTACAATATGCTTAGGCATAGAATCATTTTTCACATATCTAATGATTTCCTTTTGCATCAATTCATTAGAAGGTACCGTTTGAAATACATTGTCATACAAATTTTCAGGAGCCGTAAACGGTGAAATCACGGGAATGTGATTGCCCTTAACACTAGCGGCTACACGTTCTAAATTCTTAGGGAACAAAGGCCCGATGATGGCATCGTAAGTTGAAAAATCATTGTTTTTTAAAATATTGGATACTTCAGATAATTGGTCTCTGGTATCAAACACCTTTAGGTTTGTAGAAATCCCTAACTGCTTAGCTGAATCCAAGGCCATTTCCACTCCCACATGAAAATCCAAAGAAATGGATAATCGGGTGTCGTTTTTAATAGCGCTTTTAGCCTCTTGTACAGAATCTACGTCAATTCTATTCAATCTATAAGGCAACATCAAAGCCAAACGCTTAGTCTTTAGATTCTCGAAGTTGGTCTTAGTTAAATCGGTGTTTTCAAACTCATCACCACCAATAACCGCATTGGCCGATCCAGGTATTTTGATTACCATACCCAATTTCAAGCCACCTTCCTTCAACTCAGGATTAAGTGCTTCCAATTCTTCTTGGGTGACACCAAACTTACGGTTCAAGGCCATATAGCCTTCACTTTTCTGTACCGTGTAATAATTGTAATTTTCCTCGATAGCTTTCTCTTCGTTATCTGCTATGTTTGGAACATTCAAGACATCACCTGGTTGCAATACTTCACCCATATTTGGATTAAGAGCTTCCAATTCAGGAACTGTAATCCCAAACTTATAGGCCACACGCCATTTTCCTTCTTTAGGCTGTACCGTATACTTTTTTAGGGTATTGCTTACCTCAGCTTTAGTGACAACAGTTTTGAATTTTGGGATTTTAATTTTATCACCTTTCTTCAAATTATTGGCATACAAGTAGGTATTGTATTTTTTTATATCGTCCACCGATACATTATATTGCTTTGCAATACTGTACAAAGTTTCCTTTTTCTTGGCCCGATGGTATTGGTAGCCAGTCACCTCTTTGGTTTCGGTTACAGCTTCATCTGGACGAATTTTGGAAGTAGGGATAATAAGCACTGTCCCAACCGATAGCTTCTTTTTGGCATCTGGGTTAAGTGCATAAATGTCAAAAGGAGTTACCAAATATAATTTGGCAATCTCCTCTATCGTTTCTCCTTGTTTTACTTTATGTTGTTTAAAATTTTGAGCCTGTACAAAGCAAATGCTTGCTAGAGTAAACAGGGTAATTAAAACAAGTTTTTTCATATGGTTAAATTATTGTTTACGTTTATGGGGCAATAAATCGTTCACTATACTATTCCCATTCTATGGTTGCTGGCGGCTTAGAACTAATGTCATACACTACTCTATTAACGCCTTTTACTTTATTTATTATTTCATTTGAGGTTTTCTGTAAGAACTCGTATGGTAAATTTACCCAGTCTGCTGTCATACCATCGGTACTTTCAACCGCTCTCAGGGCCACGCATTGTTCATAAGTGCGCTCATCTCCCATTACCCCAACACTGTTGATTGGCAACAAGATGGCACCTGCTTGCCATACATCGTCATAAAGTCCCCAAGACTTCAATCCGTTAATAAATACAGCATCTACCTCTTGTAATATACGAACTTTTTCAGCCGTAATATCACCTAAAATTCTAATTCCTAAACCAGGCCCAGGGAAAGGGTGACGTCCCAAAAGAGCTGGCTCCATTCCCATAGAAGCTCCAACACGTCTTACCTCATCTTTAAACAAGGCTTTCAAAGGCTCTACCACCTTCAGCTTCATGAAATCAGGCAATCCTCCCACGTTGTGGTGACTCTTGATAGTTGCACTAGGTCCTCCTGTTGCCGAAACACTTTCGATAACGTCTGGATAGATGGTTCCTTGTGCCAACCATTTTACATCCTGAATTTGGTGGGCTTCATCATCAAACACTTCAATGAACACACGACCAATGGTTTTACGTTTTTCCTCAGGGTCGCTCTTTCCTGCCAAAGCATCCAAAAAGCGTGCCGAAGCATCTACTCCCTTAACATTAAGGCCCATGTGCTTGTACTGATCTAGTACATCCTCAAATTCGTTTTTACGAAGTAAGCCATTATTTACGAAAATACAATATAAATTTTCTCCAATTGCTTTGTTCAACAACATCGCCGCTACAGAAGAATCCACTCCTCCAGACAATCCCAAAACAACTTTGTCATTTCCTAATTGAGCTTTCAAATCCTCAACAGTTTCGTCCACAAAAGATTGTGGCGTCCAGTCTTGGTTTACCCCAGCAATGTTCACCAAAAAGTTCTGCAGTAAGCGCTTACCATCTGTAGAATGGTATACTTCTGGGTGGAACTGGATAGCATAAGTTGATTCCCCTTCAATTCTATAAGCTGCATTTTCAACATCATGCGTACTCGCCAACAACACTCCGTTTTCAGGTAAATGTTTGATGGTATCACTATGGCTCATCCACACTTGGCTTCCCTCTGAAATATTTTCGAAAAAGGATTCTCCTCCCTTAACAAATGATAGGTTTGCTCTTCCGTATTCACGGGTATTGGATGGCGCTACTTCTCCTCCTGAGAAATGTGCTAAATACTGCGCTCCATAGCAAACAGCCAATAGAGGCTTTTTACCACGGATTTGCGACAAATCTGGATGTGGTGCATCTTCGGCACGAACCGAATATGGACTACCAGAAAGAATTACCGCTTGGTACTCTTCTACCGTTGATGGAACTTTGTTGAAAGGATGGATTTCACAGTAAATATTGAGCTCTCTAACTCGTCTTGCAATTAGTTGCGTGTACTGCGAACCGAAGTCTAAAATGAGTATCTTATCGTGTTGCATGTGCAAAATTAAAATTAAATGGGAAATTATATATTGAAAATTGAAAAAATATCAATTCATTGAATCTAAAATCATTTCAATATCCTTCTCTGTGGTATCTGGATTGATAAAACAAAAACGGGACACCGTTTCAAAAGTGTCACCTTGCTTCCATTTGGTTGGTGTTACCAAAGCAAAGCCCGATTTATGGTTTCTGTAAGTCCATTCGGTATAATCTTCCGGACTCCATCCTTTTCTTCGGAACAATACACAGGACAAACTTGGCTCTCTTACCAATTCCACCTTATCATGCTCTGTGATCATTTTACCGGCAATCTGCGCCAGTTCAATGCCTCGTTCTACTGCTTCTTTATATCTATCGGTACCATGGGTTGCCAAAGAGAACCATAAAGGTAAACCACGTACACGGCGCGTTAATTGTATTTGATAATCGGTTGGGTTGAAGCCGTGTGCACCTTCGTCCTTAAAAATATCTAAGTAAGAGCCTTGTTGCGAGTGTGCATTTTTGGCCAACTCTGGATTCTTATAAATCACCGCGCCACAGTCGTATGGCGAGAACATCCATTTGTGCGGATCGATGGTAATACTATCGGCACGTTCAATGCCTTTAAATTGGTCTCTTACCGAATCGGCTACCAAAGCACCTCCTCCATAAGCAGCATCAACGTGGAACCACAAGTTTTCGGCTTCACACACCTCAGCAATGCTTTCCAAATCATCTATAATTCCTGCATTGGTAGTTCCTCCTGTAGCCACCACGGCAAACAAACATTTGCGCTCGTGCTCCGTTAAGGTTGCAATGGTCTTCTTCAAGTCTTCTCCTGTCAAACATTCTTCAGAATCCACCAACAAAATATCCACATCGGCTACTTTTGCCATCGCCTTTACAGACGAATGCGCCCCAATGGAGGTTATGATCAATCCTTTTTCTCTTTTAAAAGCATCGTCCTGTCTCCAATGTTCACGTGCAGTTACAATTGCCGATAAGTTGGCCGAAGTTCCTCCACTGGTAAACACACCAAAAGCGCCTTCTGGCAAGCCGGTTAAGGATACAATCCATTTCATGGCTTCGTTTTCACAGAAAATACCTCCGGCACCTTCCATCCAATAGGCTCCGTGAATACTAGATGCCGAGGTCACCAAGTCGAACATAATAGCTGCTCTTGTTGGAGATGCTGGCACAAAAGCCAAATTACGGGGATGATCTACTGGAACATTGGTATTAGCCAAGTGTTTTTTCCAAAGGTCGAAGGCGTATTCGCCTCCTACTCCTTTTGGGGTGATGGTCTCACCTACCAAGGCTTTTAACTCTTCTGCTTTTTTGGGTTTACCTATTTGGCGTTCAGTCGCGGAAACTCTATCGATAACGTATTTCATGACATCCAATGTCATTTCTACCAAGTCGATATCTATCTTATGCATTTGCTACTCTAAATTTAGAATTATAAACTCTTTTTTAAGGGGCTGCAAATTTACTATTAACTGATGAATTAATTGGTCTCCAAACTCTAAATAAAATTGAGAAAAATTGGTATTGCGTTCCTGCAAACTTTGATTCGGAAATAATTCGTTTTGAAGTTGCACAACACGGTCCAAATGATCACTCAATTTCCGCTTTTGCGCCTTGAGCAAACGCTTTTCCAAATATTCCAAACCTTTGATTTGTTTGCGCTCTTGAGCACCCACGGCTCCTAAAAATGTGGAATCGGTTTTTTCCGCAAGTTTATATAAGTCCTTAAACTGTTGTTCGAGGTGTTTTTTTTGAGTGCTAAAGTCGATATCAACCTCCGAAATGGATTTGGTTACTTTGGAAACCAAATCTTCTTGATTCAAAAATAAATCGGCCATGGATAGTTGCAACTTTTCCAATTTCTCCTGCTGCTTTTCGGTTGCCAATAATACCGAATTCCTTAGCAACAATATTGGAAAGGTGACTTTATGGGCTTCAAAATTAGATTTCAACTGAAACCAATAAGCCAATTCACCGCCTCCACCAATGTAACAAAGGTTTGGCAAAATCACCTCTTGATACAAAGGACGCATAATCACATTAGGACTAAAACGTTCCGGGTACTCATGTAATTCCTTAACGATTGCTTCTTTGTTCCAAGTAATCTCCGTTCCGTAAACACTATACTTTCCATCAAGTTCCACAATGCGTTCACGCAAACCTTCAGTTATGTAAAAAAGATTAATTTCCCTAGGGTTGACCTGTATTTTATAGTTTTCGGGCAATGCATTGATTTGGGCATTGGTCTCCGAGACATTTTTAAAAGACGATTGCTGCAACAATTCATCCTCCATATAAGGTACAAACAGTTGCTTTAAATTATGGTCGCTACCATCTACAATCACCAAACCATACTCCCCTAAAAATTCATTAACTAAAAATCTAGTGGCATCTGTTAAGTTTGCATGTTCTAAATATGCCTTTTTGAAAAGTTCCTTTAAACGCTTGGCATTGTTACTGGTATTCAATTGAGAAGCAAACACTTCTTTCACCGCATCCAAACCTTCCAAATCCAACTCGCCAACTGCACCTGATGAGACTCTGCTCCACTTTATTTTCTTTCCGTTGAAATTGAAATAATTGATCTCTTCAAAATCATGGTCTTCCGTTGCCATCCAATATACTGGCACAAAATTGTATTCGGGATACGCTTCCTTTAACTCACTACAAAGATTGATGGCAGAGACGATTTTATAGAAAAAATACAAAGGCCCAGTAAACAGATTCAGCTGGTGACCTGTAGTTATTGTGAAGGTATTTTCATCTTCTAAAGCTTGAATATTCTGTTGTGTACTTTCAGAAAGTCCCAAAGACTGACATTGCTGTTCCAATGCTTCTACTAAAACCTTTCGGTTTGCCAAAGAAACTTGAGGTTGCTTTTCCTCTATCTGTTGTTTAAAGGCTTCCACTGTTGGAAACCTGTGGTAAAAAGGCTTTAGATTTTGATTTTCTTCTAGATAATCACAGATAAGTTGTGAGAAGTAGTTGGTGTCTTTAAACGGAATACAGTCTGTTGGCATAGTCACTATTCAATTCTGACGTAAATATACAGCGCAAAACTGTTTTATGTCCTAAATTTTAGTTAATTCATATTCAATTTATATCATTATTTTTATCACCTAAACCAGCACTATGCAAAAAATATTTGTTTTTATAGTTACTGTATTCTGTTGTTCAATTTTCTCTTTTGGACAGGAATTACAATCTCCCGACAGCTTTTTAGGATATGAATTGGGTTCCCATTTTTCCAGACACCACCAAGTAGTTGATTACTTTAAATATGTAAGCCAGCAACTGCCCGGACAAGTAAAATTGCAACATTATGGGGATACTTATGAGCGACGCCCATTGTATGTTGCTTATATTTCTTCGGAAGAAAACCTGAGAAATCTTGAAACGATTCGCCAGAACAACCTTAAAAATGCAGGTGTTTTGGATGGCAGCACAACTTCCAATGAAGTAGCTATCGTGTGGCTTAGCTACAATGTTCATGGCAACGAAGCATCTAGTACCGAAGCCGCTATGAAAACCCTCTACACCTTATTGACCGAAAAACAGGAATGGCTTAAAAGTACCATGGTAATTATAGATCCTTGTATCAATCCTGACGGAAGAGATCGTTATGTGAATTGGTATAATGAAACCTCCAGTGCTCCTTACGACACCGACCAACAAGCTAGCGAACATTTAGAACCATGGCCTGGCGGAAGACCTAATCACTATTTGTTTGATTTGAATAGGGATTGGGCTTGGGCTACACAAATTGAAAGTCAGTCGCGATTAAAAATCTACAACAAATGGCTTCCACATATTCATGTGGATTTCCATGAACAAGGGATCAATAACCCTTATTATTTTGCTCCAGCAGCAGAACCATTCCATGAAATCATCACCGATTGGCAAAAAGACTTTCAAACACAAATAGGAAAAAACCACGCCAAATATTTTGATTCCAACGGTTGGCTGTATTTTACAAGAGAACGTTTTGATTTGCTATACCCAAGTTATGGTGACACTTATCCAACATTTATGGGAGCCATTGGTATGACCTACGAGCAGGCCGGTCACGGCCGTGGCGGCTTGGGGATTATGAATGATGAAGGTACCGAATTAACTCTTAAGGATCGTATTGCCCACCATACCACTACAGGTCTATCTACGGTAGAAGTTGCCAGCAAAAATGCGGCTAAGCTAAACTCCGAATTCAAAAAATTCTTCGAGAACAGTGATGTGGATTATCAGAGTTATGTTTTAAGTGGAGAACCTGATAAAATTGAAAGCTTAAAACACTTATTAGACCAACATGGCATTAGCTATTATAATGGTTCTAAAACTAAGGTGAACGGCTATCTATACAACAAAGGAGACAAAGGTTCGATGGACATCACCTCCTCCGATTTGGTTATAAGCACCAACCAACCAAAAGGTAAAATGGTACAAGTACTATTTGAACCCAATGTAAGTTTGAGTGATTCCTTGACTTACGACATCACTGCTTGGAGCGCTCCATTTGCCTTTGGATTGGATGCTGTGGCCAGTACCAAATTGATTCCGGCAAAAGCTGAAGCTGCAACCTCTAGCCCAACTCCAAAAATAGACACTAAAGCCACGGCCTATATGGCCAAATGGAACCATATTACCGATGCCAAATTCCTGGTAGATTTAATGAAGCAAAAAATAAAGGTACGCTTTACCGAAAAACCCATTACCACCAGTGTCCCTGAGCAAACATTTGATCGTGGTTCTTTGATTATCATAAGAGGTGACAATCAATCTGTGGAAGACTTTGATTCCAAAGTGATGGCTTCCGCGAAAAAATTCAACAAGAATCCAATTGCGGTGATGAGTGGATTCTCCAAATCGGGGCCAGATTTTGGATCACCAGATGTGAAATTGGTCAACACGCCTAAAGTTGCCCTACTTTCTGGAAAATCCACTTCCTCATTGAGCTATGGTGAATTATGGCACTTCTTTGAGCAACAACTGCAATTTCCCGTAACTTCCTTAAACGCTGAATACTTTAAAATGTACGATTTGAAAAAGTACAACGTATTGATTGTACCCGATGGCAACTATGCCAAGGTATTGGACAATGGTGCTTTAAAAAATCTGCAAGCATGGATTCAAAAGGGAGGCAAACTGATAGCTATTGATGGCGCCCTAAAAAGCTTTGCTGATAAAAAAGGATTCAGCTTAAAAGCCCATGAAGTTAAGGATTCCATTTCTATTGACAAGAAACTGATTTCCTATGCCGACCGTGAACGTGAAGGCATTAAAAAACTTATTACAGGAGCTGTTTTTAAAACAAAAGTGGACGACACCCATCCATTGGCTTTTGGATATTCAAACATCTATTACACCTTGAAATTGGGCAACGATTCCTATGAATTATTGGAGGATGGCTACAATGTGGTGCATATTGGAGAAAACCCAAAAAGCGTTTCTGGCTTTACAGGAACCGATGCTCTTGAAACCTTAGAAAACTCTTTGGTATTTGGAGAGGAACGCATCGGTAAAGGTAGTATCGTCTATATGACAGATAATGTCATGTTCCGAAGTTTTTGGGAAAATGGAAAACTATTCCTAGTCAATGCTGTCTTCTTTGTCAATAACAACCTATTTACCCTATAAAAAAGAAAAGCAGCACATTGTGCTGCTTTTATTATGCTGTTACTTGAGGGCTTTATTTTACCACTTCCGCATATAAATCGAAGTCTTCTGCTTCTATTACTTTTACAGTCACATATTCTCCAGTTTTCAAGTAAGTTGATGTGGCATCAATCAAAACTTCATTATCCACATCTGGGGAATCGAACTCGGTTCTCCCTACAAAATAGTTACCTTCCTTACGGTCGATGACCACTTTAAACTCTTGACCGATTTTTTCTTGGTTCAACTCCCAAGAAATTTGCGATTGGATTTCCATAATTTCATTGGCACGTTCCTGCTTTACATTTTCAGGCACATCGTCTTCCAAATTATAGGCATGTGTATTTTCCTCATGCGAATAGGTAAAACATCCCAAACGCTCAAAACGCATTTCTTGAACCCATTCTTTTAGTGTTTGGAAATCCTCTTCGGTTTCACCTGGATATCCTACAATTAATGTGGTTCTAATCGTCATATTTGGAACTGCCTTTCTAAACTCTTCAATTAGTTTGGTCGTTTTGGCTTTAGTAGTTCCTCTACGCATACTTTTCAAAATGGAATCAGAAATGTGCTGTAACGGAATATCCAAATAATTACACACTTTCGGCTCTCGGTTCATCACGTCCAACACATCCATTGGGAATCCAGTTGGGAAGGCATAATGCAAACGAATCCACTCGATACCTTCTATTTTCACCAAGGCCTCCAATAATTCGGCAAGATTACGCTTCTTATACAAATCCAAACCGTAATAGGTCAAATCCTGAGCAATCAAGATCAACTCCTTCACGCCATTGGCCGCCAACTTTTCTGCTTCAATTACCAACTCCTCTATAGGTGTACTTTTGTGTTTTCCACGCATCAAAGGGATAGCACAAAAACTACATGGACGGTCGCAACCTTCAGCAATCTTCAAATACGCATAGTTTTTAGGAGTTGTTGTTAAACGCTCCCCTATCAACTCATGTCTATAATCTGCTCCCAATGCCTTTAACAGCCCAGGAAGCTCTGTAGTTCCAAAATATTGATCTACGTTAGGAATTTCCTTTTCTAAATCCGGTTTATAACGCTCACTCAAACAACCTGTCACAAATACCTTATCTACATCACCTGCCTCCTTTTTCTGCATGAATTCCAAAATGGTGTTCACACTCTCTTCCTTAGCATTATTGATAAAACCACAGGTATTGATCACCACAATATTTCCTTCCTCTTCATGAACAACGTCCTTGCCACTAGCTTTTAACTGCCCCATCAACACCTCACTGTCGTAAACATTCTTACTACAGCCAAGGGTTACTACATTGATTTTGTTCTTTTTAATTGATTTTGTTCTCATATCAAAAATTCAGGCTGCAAAGATACGTAATGCTTAACGATTTACCGTATGACATTAACAATATTAGAATGACTATGGAAAGCTTTCGTATCTTTAGAACACTAAAAATATCCCAAGACCATGAAACCTACTCATTTTACTGTACTCGTTTTACTAATTTTCGCACTATCCGGATGCTCAAAAGATGACCAAACTGATAACTCCCCCATAACTTCCGAAATCTATTTTCCTCCCTTGAATTCAAATGATTGGGAAACCGTTTCACCTACGGAATTAGATTGGAATGAGAGTGAACTCCAACCATTATTGGACTATTTGGAGGCGAAGAACACCAAAAGTTTTATGATTCTTTATGACGGTAAAATTGTCGTTGAAGACTATTTTAATGGGCATTCTTCCACTTCCCTATGGTATTGGGCAAGCGCAGGAAAAACATTAACATCAACAGTTGCCGGGATTGCGCAAGATGAAGGCCTCATCAACATTCAATCCAAGGTTTCTGATTATTTGGGAGAAGGCTGGACATCTGCCCCATTGGAAAAGGAAAATTTAATCACCTGTAAAAACCTATTGTCGATGGATTCTGGATTGGACGACAGCTTAGGCGATGATGTTTCCTCTGAAAATTTGCAATATCTATCCGATGCCGGCACTCGATGGGCCTACCATAATGTATATGTTAAAATGCAAGATGTAATTGCTGAAGCTAGCGACTTAACTTGGGACAGCTACTTTGAAACGAAATTGGCTTCTAAAATAGGTATGACTACAAACAGTACTTGGACCAATCTAGGGGACCTTAGTGTATATTTTAGCAATACAAGAAGTATGGCTCGCTTTGGTCTGCTAATTTATGCCAACGGTAAATGGGACAATACCACCATTATCTCTGATGAATTTTTAGATCAAGCAACCAACACCTCACAAAGTATCAATGAAGCTTATGGCTATTTATGGTGGTTAAATGGACAATCTTCTTTTCATTTACCACAAACCCAATATGAATTCAATGGTTCTATAATCCCAAATGCACCATCTGACATGTTTGCGGCATTGGGTAAAAACGATCAGAAAATTTACATCTCGCCCAATGAAAAATTGGTCGTGATCAGGATGGGAGAAGCTGCCGACGGAGAAAACTTTGCCCTCTCCAATTTCGACAACGAGCTTTGGGAATACATCAATGCATTCATCAATTAATTATAATCTTTAGGCATTTCTCTTTGTTTCGTGGCCTGTTCATAGGCCATGGCCCATTGTAATAATTGTATTTCGCTAAAAGGTTTTGAGATAAAAGTTAGCCCTTTGGGTTCTCCTTTATCTGCAGTGTAACCCATGGGCACCGTAATCGCAGGGTATTCGGCAACCGCGGCAAATCCTGCATGGAAATTATTAATAGACAAAACGGCATCTAGTTGATACTTTTGCATTGGAGTGTCCAAAAACAATTTTCCATTTGTTTTAAGGGTCGATTTGATGTTTTCCAAGTCCTTCTCAGTCCCGTTGTCAGCTACAATGCCTTCAAACAGCTTTTGTCCATAAGGCATTCTATTGATGGAATCTTCCCTATTAAACACAATAACATCTTCTACCGAGGTTACCTTAACATTATTATCTGCGTAATGTTTCAAATACGTTGGTAAATCCTTTTTCATATCAAGGTTGAGCAACCTTATAAAATATGGGAGTTGTATTTCCTGTGCTTCAATTTCTACAATTTCAGCTCCAAGATGCTCCAAATCCTGTAAGGCTTTGGAGTATAAAGGGTCTTCTTTTAGACTTGCGAAACATCCAAACTTTTTCCCCTGTAAATCGATAGGTTCAAAATTATCTAAATCAAAAGTCTCTTTTAAAATACCATCAGTTGCTTTGAAGTCGTCCATATCTTTTCCTAACATGGCATGAAATAAAATAGCATTATCTATAACATTCTTGGTCATAGGGCCCGGCGTATCTAAAGTTGACGAAATAGGTACAATTCCACTTCTGCCCAACAAACCAATCGTTGGCTTCAACCCTACATTAGAATTTTGACTTGAAGGCGACAAAATAGATCCGGAGGTTTCACTGCCAACTGCTGCCACACAAAAATTGGCAGCCACTGCCACCCCACTACCAGAACTGGAACCACCGGTATCCAGAACTTTTCTTCCATAAGGGTTTAAGGTTTGACCTCCAATGGCACTATACCCACTCGGGCAATCGCCGCAAAAGAAATAGGCCCATTCGCTTAAATTGGTCTTTCCTAATATCAATGCTCCATTGGCCTTTAATTTCTTTACAATAAAAGCATCTTCTGTGAAATTGTCTTTTAAAGCAACAGCCCCCGCTGTGGTAGGCATACCGGAGGCATCAATGTTATCCTTCAATAAAATAGGCATTCCAAAAATGGGATGCTTCAGGCCATTTGTTTTTATAAGTTCATCACACTTTCGTGCTTCTTCTATCACTTTTGGGTTTAAGGCAATGACAGAATTTAAAGAGTTCGGATTGGCTCTGTCATATTTTCTAATGCGATAAAGGTAAAATTTGGTCAGTAATTCATAGGACAATTTTCCCTCTTGCACATATTTCTGTAAGCTTGGAATATCCTGCTCCAAAACAAGCGGCTTCAAATTATTATAATCGGTTTCTGAAAAGGAAACCAATTCAGCATTGAAAGGTTCCCATAACTGTTCGACATCCATATATTTTGAATCCAAAACCTTGAACTCGGTGAATTGTTTGGTAGAGATATCACTGATATCTGTAGAATCAGATTTTGATTGTATAGGACTTTGGGAATTATGCTGTTTACAGGAAGAAAACAGTAGCAACAATAGAGTGAAAGCTAAGAATCTCATGGTTAGTATTTTTACTAAAAATACTAAAAAAATAAAGCTCACCGATTAAGGTAAGCTTATTGTATCATTTATATGGTTGTGGAATTAGTTTTTGAAGAAAGAATCCACAAATTCAAATTTATTGAACACCTGAAGATCTTCAATCCCTTCACCAACTCCAATATATTTCACCGGAATTTTAAATTGATCTGAAATACCAATCACAACGCCACCTTTAGCAGTTCCATCCAATTTGGTAACCGCCAATGACGTTACTTCTGTGGCAGCCGTAAATTGTTTTGCCTGTTCAAAAGCATTTTGACCGGTAGAACCATCCAAAACCAATAACACATCATGCGGCGCATCTTCTACCACTTTCTGCATAACACGTTTCACTTTGGTGAGCTCGTTCATCAAATTTACCTTATTGTGCAAACGTCCAGCGGTATCGATAATTACCACATCAGCATCAGAAGTCACTGCACTTTGCAAGGTATCAAAGGCAACCGAAGCAGGATCACTTCCCATGGATTGTTTGATGATAGGCACATCTACTCGATCTGCCCAAACCTGCAGTTGGTCTATTGCCGCCGCCCTAAAGGTATCTGCCGCTCCAAGTACTACTTTTAATCCTTGTTGCTTGAACTGGTGTGCCAACTTCCCGATGGTCGTTGTTTTTCCAACACCATTTACACCAACCACCATAATCACATAAGGTTTTTTATTGGAAGGCACCGTGAATTCAGTCGCGTTACCGGCATCAATTTCTGATAACAACCCGGCAATTTCTTCACGAAGAATTTTATTGAGTTCGGAGGTCCCTAAATATTTGTCACGTGCCACACGCTCTTCGATGCGCTCAATGATCCTTAACGTGGTATCCACCCCTACATCACTGGTCACCAAAATTTCCTCTAGGTTGTCCAATACCTCATCATCCACTTTTGACTTTCCAGCCACAGCTTTATTCAGCTTTGTGAAAAATGATGTTTTGGATTTTTCCAACCCTTTGTCTAGGGTTTCCTTTTTTTCCGAAGAAAATATTTTCTTAAAAAAACTCATGTTTAATTGGTGTTAGTTTTGGCCTTTCAAAAAGCCAAAAAGCACTTTACAAATTCCCTGCCTTAAACCGCAACCTGCAATTTTGGCAGAAAAACCTATCAAATATAGATATAAAAAAACTGCTTTCAAATGAAAGCAGTTACAATTAAATTATGAACAAATATAATTTATTTTTTGTTTAAAAAGTCATTCACTAATTCTGGAGCCATAACAGATTCTACGAACATGTAAGCACCACTCTTAGGAGACTTCACCATCTTGATGGCTTTTGTTAATCTTTTAGATCCTGTTTGTAAAGTTGCTACTGATTTCTTTGCCATGATTCCTAATTATTTAATTTCTTTATGAACTGTCATACGCTTCAAGATTGGGTTAAATTTCTTAATCTCCATTCTATCTGGCGTGTTTTTCTTATTCTTGGTAGTGATGTAACGTGAAGTTCCTGGCATCCCAGACTCCTTGTGCTCTGTACACTCCAATATAACCTGAATTCTATTTCCTTTCTTTGCCATTGTACGTGCCTTTAACTGTTATGCTATTATTTTAAAAATCCTTTAGATTTTGCTTCTTTGATTGCAGCAGAGATACCAATTCTATTGATAGTCTTCAATGCAGAGGTAGAAACTTTTAGAGTTACCCATTTATCTTCTTCAGGAATATAAAAGCGTTTTTTGATCAAATTTGCATCAAATTTACGCTTAGTCTTATTCATAGCGTGAGATACGTTGTTTCCAACCATCGCTTTTTTTCCAGTAAGTTCACAAACTCTTGACATTCTTTCTAACTTTAAATTATGTTATTTCAAAACAGGCTGCAAATTTAGAAAAAAGATTATATATCAACAAACTTAATTCGCTTCTTTTTCAAATCTTTTTTAAAATTTCTTTTTGAAGCATCTCAAACGCCTTGTTAGCCGCCTTATTTATCACTTTCATTCGGTGGTTCCCAAAGTTAAACTCCTCACTATACACGCCACTCTTAGAAGCGATTGCAATAAATACCACGCCTACTTCTTCACCTGTATCATCTGTAGTAGGCCCTGCATTACCTGTGGTCGCTATGGCATAATCACTATTGAACATTTTTAAAGCTGCCATGGCCATAGCTTCAGCCACTTGGGCACTCACCACGGAAAATTGATCAATAAGGACTTCTGAAATGTGCAATACATTCATTTTAGCTTCCTTGGTATAACTTACCACACTTCCCTTAAAATATTTGGAAGCCCCAGGGTGTGACGTAAAGCTCTCGGCAATTTTTCCTCCCGTACAGCTTTCGGCAGTAGCAAGTGTTTTTCCCATAAGGGTCAGTTGCCTTCCTATAATAGCTTCTAGGGATTGGTCCTCTTCGAAGCCTACAAAAATATCTTCTATTTGAGGTAATAGAGCTTTTACTTGTTTATCTATTTCGGCTTCCACAACTTCCCTATCCATTCCTTTTCCCGTTAAGCGCAACCTTACTTTCCCTAAATTGGGCAAATAGGCCAACTTGATAAACTTTGGCAGATTGTCTTCCCAGTCTTCTATACGAGCAGCCAAATTGCTTTCGCCCATGCCATAGGTTAGAATGGTTTTATGTTTGATATATGGGAATTTAAATGCCTTTTGGAGTTTAGGAATGACCTCATTTTCAATCAAAGCTTCCATTTCAAATGGCACACCAGGTAATGAAACAAATACTTTTCCATTCCTTTCCATCCACATGCCTGGAGCAGTTCCGTTAACGTTCATCAAAACCTGTGCTTTTGAGGGCACCAAAGCCTGATCGATGTTAACCTGCACCAAAGGTTTCTTGATATAATGTTCCCAAAGGTATTTGATATGTGCCAACACCTCTTGGTTCTGCACTAACGTATCGTTAAAATATTCTGCAATGGTTTTCTTGGTAATATCGTCTTTGGTAGGTCCCAAACCTCCAGTAACAATGATGATATCGACATTGTCTTCAGCCTCCTTAAATGCCTTTAGAATATGCTCCTTATCATCCTGAACAGAAGTGATCTGATACACAGAGACCCCAATTTTATTTAGGGCCTTACTGATAAATGCTGAATTTGTATCTACAATTTGACCTATGAGAATCTCATCGCCAATTGTTATAATTTCGGCTTGCATTATAGGTTATAATCCTTTTTTAATTCTTCAGAGGCATTTTCGATGGCTGTAAGCACAAGATCCAATTTATCCGAAACGTCTTCTTCTTTCTTCTCAAATTTTCCCCAATCCTGAACCACGATCAAATCTTCCAAAACTCCAAGTTCGAACAGATCTATGGTAGGTTTCATTTTATGCGCAGCTTGATAGGTGTTGAAATAGTCCTTCTCTGCCACGGCTTCTTTTAACCGAGCGGCATCCTCAGGTACTTCTTCCAAGAAAGCAGCCACCAAGGCCATGATAAAATCCTCATCGTTATCTGCCAACTCTCTTACTCTATATAATTTATAATGCTGTTCCATTTATTTTACAGTTATTGAAAACAAAGGGGTCCCTTCTATGGCCCCAACCAATTTATCGTTTGCATTTACTTTACCCACTCCTGCAGGCGTTCCTGTAAAGATAATATCTCCTATCTTTAAAGTGAAATATTTTGAGACATATTCGATGATTTCATCAATTTTCCAAAGCATCAAACTGGTATTTCCCTGCTGCACAAGTTCATCGTTTTTCTCCAAAGTAAAGTTGATGCTGTTCACATCCTCAAAATTACTTTTTGGCAACCAATTGCCAATTACGGCTGCTCCATCAAAAGATTTTGCCTTTTCCCAAGGAAGGCCTTTAGCCTTTAACTTTGCTTGAAGATCTCTTGCCGTAAAATCGATCCCCAAACCAATTTGATCGTAATATTTATGAGCAAATTTCTTATCAATATACTTCCCAACCTTATTGATTCGTACCAAAACTTCCACTTCGTGGTGTACATCGTTTGAAAAATCTGGGATAAAAAACGGTTGCTTCTTTAACAAGATAGCCGTATCGGGTTTCAAAAATACCACAGGCTCCTCGGGTCTTTCATTTTCAAGCTCCGCGATATGCTCTGTGTAATTTCTACCTATGCAGATAAGTTTCATAGTCCTAAAACAATTAGCAATACAACTAATTAGTCCAATTTATTATTAAATGCTCTCAATTTAATTGCGGTTAACACCTTTTTGGTGTACAAAGGAAAATCGGCATTTAACAACCAACCAAAATATCCCGGTTCATCATTCAATACATCTTGAACACGCTTCCCTTTGTGCTTTCCAAACGTAAAGCATTCCTCTTCCTCTTTGTTGAAAGCTATAAAGCCTGCAAAGTCGGCAAATTTCTTTCTAGAACTGAATTCCGCTAAAAACTTGGCATCATTTTCCAACTCCTCATATTTGGCTACTTGAGCTTTCAATACTTCATAAGTAGCATTGGTATCGGCCTCTGCACTGTGAGCGCCGTCCAAATTTTTGTTACAGTAGAATTGGTAGGCTGCCGACAAGGTACGTTGTTCCATTTTATGATAAATGGTTTGCACATCAATAGCGACACGGCTTTTCATATCAAAATCCATTTCGGCACGGAGCATTTCCTCTGCCAATAAAGGAATATCAAATCTATTGGAGTTGAAGCCTCCCAAATCGGAATCCTTGATAATGTTATGAATCTCTTTTGCCAATTCCTTAAATGTAGGCTTGTCTGCGACATCTTCATCAGACACCCCATGGATTGCGGTTACTTCTGGCGGAATAGGCATTTCTGGATTTACCAACCAAGTATTGCTTTCCTCCTTTCCGTCTGGATATACCTTTAAAATGGAAATTTCAACAATTCTATCCTTTGAAATATTTACTCCGGTGGTTTCCAGATCAAAAAAGCAAATTGGTTTTGTAAGATTAAGATTCATTTTTATCAAATTTTGGGCTAAGATAACGAGAATAAAAAAAGCCTTAAACTAAATTAAGGCTTTTTTATAAGGTCTGATTGAAACCTACACATTATCAATATTAAAATAACCGCCTTTATTTTCGGTCCGTTCCAACGACTGGCTTACTATTAAATGCGCCACATTAATCATATTCCGAAGTTCACAAAGCGAAGTAGTAATTTTTGATGCTTTATAAAAATTCTCCACTTCCCTATGGATGAGATCCAACCGTTTTCTAGCTCTTTCCAAGCGCTCATTACTTCGTACAATCCCCACGTAATTGTGCATCAATGCCTGTAATTCCTTTAAATTATGCTGAATTAAAACATGCTCTTTGGTAATGCTTGTGCCTTTGTCATCCCAATCTGGAATGTCAACGTTAGCAGGCACACTTTCATGTACTTCGTGATATTTAAAAATGTTATGTGCGTATACCAAGGCTTCCAACAAAGAATTTGAAGCCAATCGATTAGCACCATGCAGACCTGTTCTGGAACATTCCCCACAGGCAAACAAATTGTCAATAGTGGTTTTTCCTGTTTTATCCACCTGAATACCCCCACACAAGTAATGCGATGCCGGCACCACTGGAATCCAATCGGTTTTGATGTCGATATGGCTGTCCAAACACTTTTGGTAAATATTTGGAAAATGCTTGACAAATCCATCAAAATTCAAATGAGTGCTATCCAAAAACACATGGGATTCCCCCGATTTTTTCAACTCACTATCGATACTTTGCGATACAATGTCCCTTGAGGCCAATTCGGCACGCTCGTCATACTTCAACATAAAACGTTCGCCTTCCTTATTTCTTAAATAAGCCCCAAAGCCCCTAACAGCTTCCGATATTAAAAAAGAAGACTCCCCTTTGGCTCCATACAATGCCGTTGGATGAAACTGCACAAACTCCATATCTTTAATACGAGCCTTAGCACGATAGGCCATGGCAATGCCATCACCTGTAGCAATAATAGGGTTGGTGGTATGGCCATACACATACCCAATACCTCCCGAAGCCAGTAAGGTACTGCTTGCCTTTATGGTTGAAATCTCCCCTGTTTTTTGATTGAAGACATAAGCACCATAGCATTTCAACTCTTCTGGGTCTGTTCCTTCTATATGATGATTAGTAATTAAATCTATCGCAAAATGATGCGGAAGAATGGAAATATTGGACAATTGATGCGCCCGCTTTAATAAGGCGCGCTCAATTTCATAGCCTGTTATATCCTTATGGTGTACCACTCGATATTCGGAATGGCCTCCTTCCTTACCCAAATCAAATTTTCCTTTGGCATCCAAATCAAAATTGGCGCCCCAAAGCAACAATTCTTCCATGCGCTTCGGACCTTCCTCGACAACCATCTTAACTACATCTTCTTCACAGAGTCCATCGCCGGCAATTAAAGTATCCTTTATGTGTTTTTTAAATGAATCCTTTTGCTTATCCAACACAATGGCAACTCCTCCTTGGGCATACTTGGTATTAGATTCTTCTTCATTGGCTTTGGTTACAATAATAACATTCCTATCAGGAAACTTCTCGGCAATCTTCACGGAAAAGGTCAATCCTGCAACTCCAGAACCAATCACCAAATAATCTGCGGTCATCATAATTTCATTCGAGATTAAACAACATTTATTTAGACAATTCCAACATGCGCTCTATTGGTAGCAAAGCACGTTCAATAATATGCTCAGGGACTTCAATTTGTGGCGACTCGTTCAGCAAACAATCATACAATTTTTGCATGGTATTCATTTTCATAAAATGGCATTCACTACAAGCGCAGGTATTATCCTCCAAAGCTGGGGCAGGAATCAACTTAGCTGTTGGAATTTCCTCTTGCATTTTATGAAGAATTCCAACTTCGGTAGCCACAATAAATTTTTCGTTTGGATGCTCCTTCACGAAATTAATCATCCCAGCGGTGGACCCGATATAACTGGCTGTATCCAAAATATGCGTCTCCGATTCTGGATGTGCAATAATTTTATAGTCCGGATGCTTTTTATGTAGCTCGATCAACTTATCCATCGAAAAAGCTTCGTGTACCACACAACTACCATCCCAAAGCAACAAATCCCTTCCTGTTTCCTTCATGATATAGCGACCAAGATTTTTATCGGGCGCAAAAATGATTGGTGTTTCCTTTGGAATTGATTCCACTATTTTCAAAGCATTTGAAGAAGTACACACAATGTCACTCAAAGCTTTGATTTCCGCTGAACAGTTGACATAAGTAATCACCACATGGTCTGGATGCTGCTTAATAAAAGCTTCGAAACTTTCGGGCGGACAAGAATCGGCCAAGGAACACCCCGCATTTAAATCTGGCAATACCACTGTTTTGTTTGGGTTTAATATTTTGGCTGTTTCGGCCATAAAATGCACCCCAGCAAACACAATAATATCGGCATCTGTCTCGGCGGCTTTTTGGGACAATCCCAAACTGTCTCCTACATAATCGGCTATATCCTGTATTTCTGGCACCTGATAATAATGTGCCAAGATTACAGCATTCTTTTTTTTCTTTAGGCGCTTTATCTTTTTTACTAAATCTATTGTCTCATTCATAACTTCACCATTTTCATTCACAAATTTCAAATCAACAGATCATCTCACTAATTTTTAACCTCAACATTGGCAATTTCCAACTGCAAATTGTTCAAAAGCAGTTCTCCCTTGCTGAGCATGTTGAAAATTTCGTTCTTACTGTCTTCAAAATTATGTTTCAGTTCCAAAAAGAATTTGTTGTAATAGGTTATTCCTGACTTTAAATTCTCTGCAAACGTTGCCAAATATTTCTGTTCCTTTTTGGTCATTTCCACTTTAGCCGTTTCCAACTTATTTTTCAGATAATCGATATAGATATACAATTCCTTGATAAACATGTTTGGACGATCTGTTCTAGAAATTACGTTATCACGTCCGTAGATGTGATCAACCATTGTTTTCAAACTCATCACTTTGGAATAATAAGCCATATTTGGCCCTGGGCAAATGGACACGCCTTCCCCTTCCTTCTTTGTATCTAAATTATATTTCAACAAGGCCGAAGTTCCCAATCCTACACAAGTGCATGACTTTTCGGTAATCTTGTTCAATTCCAATTGATAAGCTTCTTTCGAAAGATTTTGAGTATCCAAAGCTTTAATTTTGAAATGCTGATACTCCCGAGACGCAGTACACACCCCTGTTTCCTTAAATTCCTTGTTCAAGGCCACATATTTTTTAGGACAGGAACTCCCTGGTCGTCCTTTATCAATCAAAGCATCACGCTCTAAGTCTTTGGTATTTTCTTTTAGATTATTGAAAGGCACTCCCAAAGGAGAAATATCGCTTAAATACAAATCCTTTTCTTGGGCGGAAGCCAATTTCTCCAAAGTCTTTTCATCTACGGTTGTCGCTTCTGGAACCAATAAAAATGGACTTCCCCATCCTACAGAATCCAATTGATAGGCATCCAACAACAACTCGTGTTCCTCGTGAGTTCCCACTCCACCTTGAGCCGTAATTTTTATTTGCAAAGGTCCCTTTGAAATTGCTCTGTTTTGAGCCTCCAATTCCTTGTTCAAAACTTCTTCAATAGATGCTCTCAGTTCCTCGCGTTTCTCCTTGAACTCCGCCAATACTGGACCCAACAAATACCCATCGGTGGCAAAGGCATGACCTCCACAGTTTAATCCAGATTCAATTCTATATTCAGATACCCAAAGTCCTTTTTTGGCCAAGAATTTCCCTTGAATCAATGCCGAACGATAATCGCTTACCTTTAAAATGATCCGCTTTTTAAAAGTCCCTTCTGAAGTTGGATAAAAATCATCAAACTCACTCATATAGGCATACAAGCGAGGATTCATCCCTGCCGAAAGCACCACAGAACCATTCAAGTTACTATTGGCAAAACCACGCAAGGCGGCATGTGCATCATTATAGGCCACAGGGAGTTTTTCATCTTTGTTGTAATTGTCCTTGTCAACCTTGGTCATGATGTTCACATCGATACTTCCCTTCACCAAATGTTGGTTTAACCAAGATTTTAGCTCCGATAGCCCTTCGCCTTTTTCTGTTAGCTTTTTAAACTCTTCTCTAAGGTGAGCATTGGAAGGCAGCATATCGAGATAGGCCTTAAAACTTTCTCCTGTGTCAAGAGCTGCTTGCTTCACAGCTTCTATTTTTTGATCGACTACTTCATTTATCAAATTAAGGTATGAGGTAATGCGCTTTGCCCGAAAATCATCCACCTTATTGGTAATTTCCTGATAAGGCAACTCCAAAGTTTCGCTGTACATTTTTCGTAATTTCTCGATAAGCATATCGTCTACCAAAGAAATTACGGAATCAATGCCATATTGCGCTACCTTCAAGGGCGAATCGATTGTAAAGCCAATCCCCATAACCGGAATATGAAATGAATGCGCTTTGTTATTCATTCTATGTTGTTTTTAAAATTGCAAACCTCAAATGTATCGATTTGAACTTGCAAGAATTATGATATATGTCATATAAGGATCCTTGCAGGCGGCCGCATTTTTACGTAGAATTAGGGCACAAAAAAAGCCTTAACTTTTCAGTTAAGGCTTTATATATTACAGGCTTTAAGGATTAAATATCTCTATTTACATCCCAAGCTTCTAAATAATCTTTAACAGCTTTTACAAATTGTCCTCCCAGCGCACCATTCACTACTCTATGGTCATATGAATGCGACAAGAACATTCTGTAACGGATTCCAATGAAATCACCTTCTGGAGTTTCTACTACTGCAGGCACTTTTCTAATAGCACCTAAGGCCAAAATCCCTACTTGAGGTTGATTGATAATTGGTGTCCCCATAATGCTTCCAAATGTCCCCACATTGGTCACTGTGTAAGTTCCGCCTTGGATTTCATCTGGTTTTAGTTTATTGACTCTAGCTCTATTAGCCAAGTCGTTTACCTTTTTGGTCATTCCTACCAAGTTCAACTGATCCGCATCCTTGATTACCGGCACAATTAAGTTACCATCTGGCAAGGCTGCCGCCATCCCTAAATTGATATGCTTTTTCTTGATGATTTTATCTCCTTGAACCGAAATGTTCATCATTGGGAAATCTTTAAGCGCTTTGGCTATAGCCTCCATAAAGATTGGAGTAAAGGTCAAGTTTTCACCTTCACGTTTTGCGAAACCGTCTTTAACTTTTTTACGCCAGTTCCAGATATTAGTAACATCGGCTTCTATGAAACTTTGTACATGAGCAGAAGTTTGCACCGATTCCACCATATGGTGTGCAATCAATTTCCCCATACGGCTCATTTCGATGATTTCATCCTCACCACTTGCCACTACAGGAGCTGCTGCAGGCTTGGCTTGCTGGGTTCCATTTACTTGAGGAACGTCAACTTTAGCTGGTTGTGGTGCCGCTACCGCATCCTGAACTGGTTGGCTACCTCTGTTTTCAAGGTAGGCCAAAATATCATTTTTGGTCACGCGACCTTCTTTTCCTGTTCCTGAGATTTTATCAAGTTCAGCTTGGCTGATACCTTCTTCCTTGGCGATGTTTCTCACCAATGGTGAATAAAATCTATCCTCTGTAGATACTACAGGCGCTACAGCTTCTTGTGCTGCCTGTACAGTTTCCGCTACTTGGGCCACCGCAGCTGGTTCTGCTTCCACTTCCTCCTTCACCGGTTCTTCCTGTGGTGCAGCTTGTGTATCTGCAACATCGGCATCCGTCTCAATAATAGCTATTGTTTGCCCTACTTGAACTACATCATCTACATTGAACAGCTTTTCAACTAAAACACCGTCAACCTCACTAGGCACCTCACTATCTACCTTGTCTGTAGCAATTTCCAAAACCGCTTCATCCATCTCAATAGTATCTCCTACTTCTTTTAACCATGATGTTATGGTTGCTTCCGCAACACTTTCCCCCATCTTCGGGAGCTTTAATTCAAATTTTGCCATATCTATAATGAAAAGATGTATTTTTATTTTTCGTCTGCAAAATTAATAAAAAATCAATGTGTTCTTTAAGATTTTTTCAATTAATTCTGTTCCAACAAAATAACTTTACCTCTATTTTTTGAGCTGTTACTTCCGAGGATAAAGGTAGAGCTTTTTGAAAGAATTTTAAATTTTGCGTTTCTATTTATTTGATTGTCGCACATATACTGAATGATTTTTTTAAAACTCAATGCGTTAGCATCAAAAATTATTTCAGTGTGTGGTTTCACTTGCTGTATCTCATCAACGACGGAAACTTTTTTGCTTAGTACTTTCTCCAAACCTTCAGCCATTTTATCAGAAACCAATATGTAATGATTTACCTTTGGATTGGCAGGTTTAGGTTCTCTACTGGCCACATAAGCCATCCGAATCCCAAACCAAACGGCTAGATTGAACAGGATATTCTTTTTAAAATGTTTCTTGTAGAAAATTTGCATGGCACCGTAAAATCGGCGGGCGTAAACTGCATCTTTTAAGGTGCTTTCTCCTTTATAATGAATTGCCGTTATGGTTCCGTTATAATAGTTATCGTAGCCAGCTTCAAGAACTTTATAAGACAAATCCACATCTTCCCCATACATAAAATAGTCCTCATCAAAGCCTTGTACTTCGTTATAAACTGCTCTTTTAATCAACATAAAAGCTCCAACAAACACAGGGATTTTGCCTATCTCATGTTCCCCCAATTGATTGGCATAATACTCCTTTGTAAATCCTGTCACCTTCTTTAAAGACACATAAGGTGTTGGAATATTGCGCTTACTTTCTGGCAGAAAATGGCCAGTGCCGTCCACCAATCTACAGCCTACAATCCCAACATTTTCCTTTGCATCTGCAAAAGTCAACAATTGTACAAAAACATCTTCTGGTAATACGGTATCTGGATTTAAAATGCAGAGATATTCCCCTTTCGCACTACGAACCGCCTGATTATTTCCTTTGGAAAAACCTACGTTATCCTTATTCTCTATCAAAATAACTTCAGGAAAAAGTGTCTTGACCATTTCACAACTATCATCGGCAGAATGATTATCAACAACAATAATTTCCGACTCGATATCTTTAGTAGCTTCAACGACACTGCTTAGGCAAAGCTCCAAAAAATAACGAACGTTATAATTTAATATGACAACGGATAATTTCACGAAAAAGAAACTAGGACTTTAAGGACACCTCAAAAGGAATTCTGTTGATGATACTTCTTCCTAAGGTAATCTCATCGGTATATTCGAGTTCATTACCAACGGAGATGCCTCGGGCAATGGTAGAGGTTACAATATTGAAGTCCTGAATTTGTTTGTAAATATAAAAGTTGGTAGTATCGCCTTCCATCGTAGAGCCTAACGCAAAAATAAGCTCCTTTATTTTACCCTGCTTTACTTTTACTACGAGCGATTCAATATTAAGGTCGTTTGGTCCTATACCGTCCATAGGAGAAATCTTGCCTCCCAGCACATGGTACAAACCTTTAAACGAACTGGTATTTTCTATAGCCATGACATCCCTAATATCTTCCACAACACAAACAACATCTTCCATTCTATTTGGGTTGGAACAAATTTCACAAAGTTCCGTATCGCTAATGTTATGGCAACTTTTACAGAATTTAATTTCGTTGCGCATGGTACTCAATGCTTCTGACAGGAGCTGGGTGCGTTCCTGAGGCTGCCCCAATAAATGCAGGACCAATCTTAAGGCTGTACGCTTACCAACCCCAGGCAACTGGGACATTTCATTAACCGCTTTTTCTAGAAGTTTTGAAGAAAATTCCATGCTGCGAATTTACTATAATTTACGGACTATTTAATTATGGGGTTCTTATTAAATTACTTATTATTGTCTACCATAACAATTGAATAGTAACATTCTGATTTCTAAAATCAACCTAAATTTCCCCTTATGACCCCAGGAACCATTGCGCTCTTAATTCTAGGTTATTTTGTAGTATTAATCCTTATTTCATTTTTCACTGGAAAGGAAGACAGCAACGAAGCCTTTTTTAAAGCCAATAAATCGGCGCCATGGTATTTGGTAGCTTTTGGAATGATTGGCGCTTCGTTATCTGGGGTAACGTTCATCTCTGTGCCCGGAGCGGTGGAAACCAAACAATTTGGGTATTTACAAGTCGTATTTGGCTACTTTTTTGGCTATTTGGCCATTGCCTATATTTTACTACCCATTTATTACAAATTGAACCTCACCTCTATTTACACCTATTTAAAGGACCGCTTTGGACATGTAAGTTATAAAACGGGCTCTGTGGCCTTTTTGGTTTCTAGAACTGTAGGCGCCGCTTTTAGATTATTTTTGGTCGCCAAGGTGCTCCAATTACTCGTTTTTGACCAATTTGAGATTCCTTTTGCTATTACCGTAGTAATTACCATTGCCCTAATTTGGCTATACACTTTTAAAGGCGGCATTAAAACCATCATATTTACAGACACACTTCAAACTCTTTTCATGTTAATTTCAGTTGTGGTAACCATTACTTTTTTGGCATCCGCTCTAGATTTCCACAGCATAACCGATGTGTATACAGCCGTAAGCGAAAGCCCTTTAAGCAAAACGTTGTTTTTAGAAGACATTAATGATTCCCAGTACTTTTTCAAGAGTTTTTTGGCCGGAATGTTCATTACCATCACAATGACCGGACTGGATCAAGATATGATGCAGAAAAACCTAACCTGCAAAAACCTGAAGGAGGCTCAGAAAAACATGATTTCCTTCAGTATTGTATTGATTTTTGTAAATATTCTGTTTTTGGTTTTAGGACTTCTGTTAACTCAGTATGCCCAACAATATGGCATTACGGCTAAAAAGGATGATCTGTTCCCAACTATCGCCATGCTTCCGGAAATAGGCATCATGACCTCGGCATTCTTTTTATTAGGGCTCATTGCAGCGGCCTACTCCAGTGCCGATTCTGCCTTAACAGCACTGACAACCTCTTTCTGTATCGACATTATTGAATTGGATAAAAAGCCGCAGGAACAACAAAAAAAGACTAGAAAAAGAGTGCATATAGCCACGAGTTTTGTCCTTATCATTGTGATTTTAATATTTGATTTACTCTTTAAGGATGTTTCGGTAATTTGGGAACTTTTTAAAGCCGCTGGTTATACTTATGGACCTCTTCTTGGACTGTTTGCCTTTGGGATTTATACCAAAATGCAAATTAAGGATCAATTTGTATGGATTGTAGCCATCATCTCCCCTATAGTTTCCTACCTTTTGAACAGTTATTCTGAAGAACTTCTAGGTGGCTACCAAATAGGGTTTGAAATTTTAATCATCAATGGCCTCCTGACATTTTTAGGATTAATACTGATTCGTAGAAAGCAAGACTAAAGTACAAGCCACTTCATAGCCAATGTTATTAGCTTCCAAAATTTGGTAAAGCTCAGGATTTTCTGTTCCCGGATTAAAAATAATCCGTTTTGGACTTAAGGACACCAGATAGTCATAATACGCGCTTTGCCGTGATGGGTTGAGGTATAATGTCACGGTATCAATATGATCATACTTCAACAATTCATCATCAATTTTAACATCAGCAACGCTTCCTTTTTTAATTCCATAGGCTACTACTTCATGGCCGTGAGCCAACAATCTTCCTATGGCAAAATTGGAATATCGGGAAGGATTCAAGGAAGCTCCAAAAACAAGTGTCTTTTTTGTCATCTGTTAAAAAGGTGTTAAGGTCTGTTAAATAAAGTAACATAAGACTTTTGGAGACGTCTATCCTCCAAACATTATTACACTAACATACATATTTTTCAATGAAACACATTCTACTTTTAATTGCATTTTTATCATTGTCAACCCTATACGCCAGCAATACTTCCGAAAATGCTGCGAGAGATGGTATCGTAACGGGTAAAGTGATGGATGCTGCCTTAAACCAACCTTTACCTTACGTAAATATAATTATTAAAAATGAGCTTGGAGAAACTTTGACGGGAGGTATCACCGATGATCAAGGGTATTTTGAAATCAAAAATATCCCCGAAGGTAAAAATATTATTACCATTCAATATATGGGATATAAAACCGTATCCAAGCCATTGGTTATTGGCAATGGCAACTACAAAATAGCTTTAGGAAACATCTTCTTAGAAGAGGATATTGCTAGTTTGGACGAGGTTACGGTAGTTGCCGAAGTGTCCTCCATTCAGCAAAAGGTGGATCGCAAAGTTATTACCATAGGAAAAGACCTTACCACAACAGGCGCCTCTGCTTCGGAAATTATGAACAATCTCCCTTCGGTAACTGTAGACAGTCAAAGTGGCGACATTAGTCTTCGTGGCAATGAAAATGTACGTGTATTGGTGGATGGCAAACCTACCAATGTTCCTGCAGCGCAGTTATTGCGACAAATTCCTTCCACATCCATTAAAAGTGTAGAATTGATCACCAATCCTTCGGCAAAATATAACCCAGAAGGAATGAGTGGTATCATCAATATTATTCTTCATAAAAATGCCAATATAGGCTTCAACGGAAACCTTAACGTTGGATTTGCTAAAGAAATCAGCCCAAATTTTAATAGTTCTATCGACATGAACTATCGCAATGGCAAACTTAACTTCTACGGAAATTACGGGAATAACATTGGCAAAAATGAAGGAGGTGGAAAAATTAGCCGCTTTGATGACAATACTGAGCAGTTCTTCAATAACTGGTCCAACAACAAATCACATTTATATAAATTAGGTATTGACTATTACATTAATGACAACAATGTATTTTCTGTTTACACGAACCAAAACATTTACAACGGAAAAAGAATCAGTGCAACAGATATCATTTACCTCAACAACGACAATCCCAATTTTGGTCAGAATTTCAACAATGAAAACGAAAATAACACATCCTCATATAACGCGGCCTTTAAACATGATTTCAAAAAAGAAGGCCACAATATTAGCCTAGAAGCTGATTACAGCACTTTTGACAGTGACGAAACTGCTTATTTCAGCTTCACGGACAATGCTGCTTCCTATATGGATTTGGTAAACAATAAAAGGGACAACACCTTAATCAATTTAGATTACGTAAACCCGCTAACAGAAAGTTCAAAGCTTGAGATTGGTGCGGAATACCGTGTAAACAATGCAGACAACATATACGATACCACGAATGCTAATTTATTTGATTCCAATTACGAATACAACCGAAGCATCTATTCCTTCTATACCACATATGGTCAAACTTTTGACAAATGGTCCTACCAAGTAGGCGCTAGGATAGAACAATATGAAGTAGAAGCCATTTTCGATCAAGTTACGCAAGAAACTTCAGATTTTACTGATGAGCAGTTTAGCATCTACCCTTCAGCCTTCGTTACTTATAACACGTCTGAAAAAACAGCGCTTCAATTCAGTTACAGTAGACGTGTTGACCGACCTGGTCTGGGACAAATTAACCCAATTAGAGAATGGAGCACCCCAAGAATTACCTCTTTTGGAAATCCAGAACTAAGACAACAGTTTACCAACTCCTTCGAGCTTAATTTAACCAAAAATGTAAAAGGAGGAAACTTTAGTGCGGGTACTTTTTACAGAATCATTAATGACGAAATTAATAGGGCCGTGTATATAGACCCTGAAGACCCCACAGGAGACCGTGTTATTTTAACCTATGATAACTTTGACCGAAATACTGCTTTTGGTTTTGAAACGTCAAGCAATTATAGACCAACAAAATGGTGGAGTTTAAATGCCAGCCTTGAATTTTATGTGAAGACGCTAAGAGGTGTTATGGAGCAGGAAAATTTAGAAATTGAAAATTCCACTTTCAATTTTCGTATGAATAACAACTTTAAAGCGACTAAAAAATTAAGCTTTTCATTGTTTGGAATGTATCGTGGCCAAGACCAAACCTTACAGGGCATGAGAAAACCAATGGTTTTAATAAACACAGGACTACGCTACAGCTTCTTGGAAGAAGATAGAGCAACCTTTAGTTTTAGCTACAACGACATTTTCAACACCATGAAATTCGCCTTTGAAAATGACAGGCCCTTCCCATCTGAAGGTGAATTTAACTGGGAGAGCAATCAGTGGCGCATTGGACTTTCATACCGTTTTGGCGGAGGAAAATATAGAGCACTTAGCAGAAAGCAAAGAGACAACAATGAAACCCAAGGAAGTGGCGGGTTTATGTAAAAAAAAACAGCATGTTTAGTAACCCATATAATAGTTGATGGTTAGTGTTAATGTTTGGTTACTAAGCAAGAAAACCCGAGGGAATTCCCTCGGGTTTTCACTATTGTTAAAATAATGTTATTATTTTAATGATATGTCAATTTTCTCCCATTCTGAAGGTATCTTTGTAATCGATTACTTCTGCATGTTTAAATTGATTTGAATTAGCCTTCATCAATTAAAAAACTCAAAAGAATAATCACCTTTGAAGACCTCATTTTTTGAGGTCTTTTTTTATGTCCAAAACTGTAACAAAACATTTTTAAAACCGTCTTTTCAATACACAGTTACTAAACTGAGTTTAATTAATTTGAATTAGCCTTCATCAATTATAATTCGTTGATTTGGTAAATGTTGGATTTGAAAAACCCAGGTGCCAAGGCCCTGGGTTTTAGCTAAACTGTTAATTAACGTTAAAAGTGTTAATTAATGAAATAAAATTCAATTTTCAACGTCTATAGTGTAGTGATAAGTTTTAAAGTTAATCAACAGAAGTATTTTTATAGTTTTAGTGTTAGTAAGGTTGGTTAATAGCTGAAAAGCCCGTGATTTTCAATCACGGGCTTTTTATTTTATGAGTGGTGTCATTCTGTTATTGAAAAGTGATTACCACTTAATAACCACACTTCCCCAAGTAAATCCACTTCCAAAAGCGGCCAACACCACTAAGTCACCTTCTTTAATTTTATTTTGTTCCCAGGCTTCGGTTAACGCAATAGGGATGGACGCAGCTGTAGTGTTTCCATAACTTTGAATGTTGTTGAATACCTGGTCGTCATTCAACTTAAATTTATTCTGGATAAATTGAGAAATTCTCAAATTGGCCTGATGCGGAATCAACATATCAATATCGGAAACCTGCAAGTTATTCTTAACCAATCCTTCCATTATGACTTCACTAAAACGTACCACTGCATTTTTAAATACAAATTGCCCGTTCATATGCGGTAAATAGCTTTCGTCATTAGGATCGTTGTCTCTCAAAATGTCACTTACCCAACGTTTTCCCATCCCTGGGGCAATCAAGCTCAACTCTTCGGCGTGCTCACCTTCAGAATGTAAATGTGTGGATAATATTCCTTTGGCTGGATCGTCTTCTCTACTCAACACAGCAGCTCCCGCTCCATCCCCAAAAATTACCGACACGCCTCTTCCTCTGGTTGTTTTATCCAAACCTCTAGAGTGCACCTCACTACCAATCACCAATACGTTTTTATACATCCCTGTTTTGATATATTGATCGGCGATTGAAATGCCATATACAAAACCAGAACATTGGTTTCTAATATCCAAGGCCCCCACGGTTTTAATGCCTAGAGCTTTTTGAACGGCCACTCCTGGTCCCGGGAAATAATAATCTGGACTTAAGGTAGCAAACACAATAAAATCGATATCGTCTTTATCTATACCAGCGCGTTCAATAGCAATTTTCGCAGCCTTTACCCCCATTGTTGATGTGGTATCCCCCGTCTCATCTTCAACCCAGCGGCGTTCTTTAATTCCTGTTCGCTCCTGGATCCAGGCATCGTTGGTATCCATCATTTTGGATAAATCGTCATTAGTTACCACATTATCCGGCACATAATGCCCAAGACCAACTATTTTTGAATTGTACATATATTCTTATAATTTTTAATCAAACAGAACTGTATCCCAGTCATTTTTGATAAAATGACAAAAAGCAAGACGTAAATTTAATCAATATTCCATTTTTATTAAACTAAACCCCTAAAAGATTTCGCAACTTCAAAAAGTAATTACCTCCTTTTTCAATGTCACTTTGTCACCTTTTTTGTCTTGGTACTTTTTTTGTCCTGTTCCAATCAAAATAAAAATACAATTAAAATCATATATCATGGCAAAAGGAAATATTAATGTTTCGGTTGAAAACATCTTTCCGTTGATCAAAAAATTCTTATACAGCGATCACGAAATCTTTTTACGCGAGTTAATCAGTAATGCTACTGACGCTACCCTAAAACTTAAACACCTTACCAATATTGGAGAGGCGAAAGTTGAATATGGCAATCCACAAATTGAAGTAAAAATTGATAAAGATGCCAAGAAACTTCACATTATTGACCAAGGTCTTGGTATGACTGCCGAAGAGGTTGAAAAGTACATTAATGAAGTGGCTTTTTCTGGTGCTGAGGAGTTTTTGGACAAATACAAAGATTCTGCAAAAGACTCAGGAATCATTGGGCATTTCGGTCTAGGGTTCTACTCTGCCTTTATGGTAGCCGAGAAAGTAGAGATCATCACGAAATCTTTTAAAGATGAACCAGCAGCTCATTGGACCTGTGATGGCTCTCCACAATTCTCTTTGGAACCTCATGACAAAACCGAAAGAGGCACAGAAATCATTTTACATATTGCAGACGATTCAACCGAATTCTTGGAAGAATCAAGAATTAGAGAGTTGTTGTTGAAATACAACAAGTTTATGCCTATTCCAATTAAATTTGGAACCAAGGAAGTAAACGATCCAGATTTCACACCAAAAACAACTACCGATAAAGATGGCAAAGAAACTACAGAGCCTCACAAACAAATTACTGTAGACAATATCATCAACAACCCAAATCCAGCTTGGACCAAACAGCCAACCGATTTGGAAGACCAGGATTACAAAGACTTCTACAGAGAATTGTATCCTATGCAATTTGAGGAGCCATTATTCCACATCCATTTGAATGTTGACTATCCGTTTAACCTAACGGGAATTTTATACTTCCCTAAAATGACCAACGACCTTAATATTCAAAAGGATAAAATTCAGTTGTACCAAAACCAAGTGTTTGTAACGGATAATGTGGAAGGTATTGTTCCTGAATTCTTAACTATGTTAAAAGGGGTTATCGACTCTCCAGACATTCCTTTGAACGTGTCACGTAGTTATTTACAGGCGGACGGTGCGGTGAAAAAGATTTCATCCTACATCACTCGTAAGGTTGCTGATAAGTTAAAATCCTTGTTCAACAACAACCGTGAAGACTTTGAGAAAAAATGGGATGACATCAAGATTGTGATTGAATACGGAATGCTTTCTGAGGAAAAATTCTTTGAAAAAGCTGATGCATTTGCCTTATACCCAACAGTGGACGGTACATACTATACTTATCAAGAATTGATTGACAAAATCAAGGATAGCCAAACTGATAAGGACAATAAAACCGTAATCCTTTATGCGTCTAATAAAGACGAGCAACACAGCTATATTGAAAGTGCCAAAGCTAAAGGCTACGAGGTATTGTTATTGGATTCTCCAATTGTGAGCCACTTGATGCAAAAACTGGAAACCTCTAAAGAGAATATTTCCTTCTCTCGTGTGGATGCTGACCATGTTGACAACTTAATCAAGAAAGAGGACACAAAAATCTCTAAACTTTCCGAAGAGCAAAAAACTGCTTTGGACACCCTTTTGAAAGAAACGATTCCGGCTGAAAAATTCACAGTCCAATTGGAAGCGATGGATAGCGACACTACGCCATTTATGATCACGCAACCCGAGTTTATGCGTCGAATGAAAGAGATGCAAGCTACTGGAGGTGGTATGTTTGGAATGGGTAACATGCCAGAAATGTACAATTTGGTGGTAAATACCAATTCTGAATTGGTAGGCCAAATTTTGGATACCGAAGCCAAAGATGAGCAAGAGCGTTTGATCAACCAAAGTTTGGATTTGGCAAGATTGTCACAAGGGCTACTAAAAGGTGAAGAACTTACCAACTTCATCAAACGAAGCTACCAAATGATTAAATAACATTATTTATCTAGTATTTTTAAAACCTTCCTGTACACACAGGGAGGTTTTTGTTTTTACACACTTTCCATAAACCAACGTTTACTCAACAAACAGTCCCATTTACTAAATTCCCTTTTTAAAATCATGGATTGCCAAGTAGGTTTGAAGTATTAACTTTTAAATCTAACATCATGAACAAGCAATTCAACTTAAGCATTAAAAGTCCCTGCCAAGAAAACTACAATGAATTTACGCCAACCTGCAACGGCCGATTTTGTAAATCCTGCAAAACAGAAGTGGTAGACTTCTCTGGAATGGACTCCCAAGAAATTACAGATTATTTTAAAAACAATACAACCCAAAACGTTTGTGGCAGATTCAAAAGCTCACAATTGACAACTCACCACCCTAAAATCCCAATCAAAAGAATATCACATTTTTTTAATGGATTGGCCTTTGTCTTTTTATCCTTGTTCGCGCTCAATTCAACTCAGGGGCAAACAATCCAACCAAAACCGACAACTTCTGAAAATCCACCTTCCAAAATACAGGATTCGTCGTTTCAAAAGACTTTTATAGTGAAGGGAACTGTGTCTGACAATGAAGCGCCATTACCAGGAGTGAATGTAATATTACAAGGCACTTCCATTGGCACCAGCACCGATTTTAATGGCAATTTTGAATTTCCTATCAAACTAAAAAAAGGGGACGTTCTAGTATTCAGTTATGTGGGCATGGAATCACAAAAGCTAGTAATTACCCATGACCATTCTACTTCCAATGTGGCAATTAAAGTAAACATGGAAATGGAAGCATCTATGCTTCTTGGAAAAGTAGCCATCAAAAAAGTTTATAAATCCAAAAGACATTAACTCAATCTACACCCAATGAAATACCTCTTTGTCATAATTTCAATAATCTTTATCAGTAGCTCTAATGCTCAACTATCAGATTTCGCCCATATAGATTTCACAAAGGCAGACAATACGGCGAAACTTTACAAAGGCGCAGATTTGGAAAACATGGGTGCCCTTGCTTATCAATTGACAGCGAAACTTCCAACCGATGTTGAAAAATTTAGAGCTATTTATTACTGGGTATGTCACAATATCGAAGGCGACAGCAAGCAACACAATATGGTAGACAGAAAGCGAAAAAAACTATTAAAGGACAGTTTAGCCTATTTAAATTGGAACAACCAATACAAGAAAGTTGCCTTTAAAAAATTATTGAAACACAAAAAAACCATGTGTACCGGTTATGCCTATTTAATCAAGGAATTGTGTTTTTTGGCCGATATCGAGTGTGAAATTATTGATGGTTATGGTAGAACTGTGAACTCCAACATTGAAGAATTGGAAATAGCCAACCACTCATGGAACGCCGTAAAACTAAATGGTAAATGGTATTTATGTGATGCCACTTGGTCTAGCGGCTATATGTTGGGCTATATGTTTGTAAAAGATTATAACGACGGTTACTTTTTAACCGAACCATTGCTATTTGCAAAAAACCATTTTCCAAGTGAACCACGATGGCTATTGACCAATGCCATTTCTAGGGATCATTTCACAAGCTCCCCGATTGTTTACGGAGAAACATTTGAACATCAAATTTTACCTATAAGTCCAACAAATTTAAATACTGTTATAAAAAAAGATGAAGACTTAAAGTTTTCTTTTCAAACGGACAAAGAAATTTCACATAGCGATATCTCCCTGATTTATTTTAGTGGCTCGAAAGAACATTCATTCGAAATAGACGAATTTAAAAATGACAGGGAGATTATTTCCTTCAAAAGTAAGCTTAACAAAAAAGGACTCTTTGACATCCATCTAAAAGTAGGTAAAGATATTGTTGCAACCTACACCATAGAGGTTATCAAATAACAAATAGATTTTGACAGAACAGTAATTTTTTGAATTATATAAAAATTAAAATATAGGGAACAAAAACCAACAAAGCAACCTGTAAGAAATTGTATATCAAACAAAAAACAACTACTTTTAATCTATTCTAAGCTTTTATCTTTTCCAATATGAAAAAAATTCTTACCATTTTCATCATTAGTCTAGTGCTGCTTTTGGCAGCCTACTTTGCTTTTGTTTATTATGTGCCTTATAGCGAAGGCACAAGATCTGGAGAACTCATTAAAGTGAGCAATAAAGGAGTTGTTTTTAAAACTTGGGAAGGAGAAATCAGTCAGGGTATTAGTGGGGCCGAAATATTTAAGTTTTCTGTTTTAGACAAAGACCATGAGGTCATCCAAAAACTTAATAACCTCCAAGGTCATTACGTCAAAGTTACCTATTTGGAACGCTATACCACTTTGGCTTTTTGGGGAGATACAAAATATTTTGTCACCGATGTAAGCAAAGACATTTCTCCCCACTTCAACAAAAAATCGGAATAGTACAACCTTGTCTTTTGAGTAAACTGATTGACCGTTAGCACTTTCAACATACTGTAGGAAACTTGGTGTAAAAAGGACGCTATACGTCAGTAAATCAATTCCTAAAATCAAGGACAACTTTAACTTTTGACTTATATTTGCCACAAATAAAGCCATATGTCATTTAAAGACTTAAATCTTAACAAACCTATTTTAAGAGCCATTGCCGAGGCAGGGTATGATGAGCCTACGCTAATTCAGGAAAAAACCATTCCTTTGGTTTTGGAAGGAAATGACCTTATAGCCTCTGCCCAAACAGGGACAGGGAAAACAGCCGCCTTTGCACTGCCTATCCTTCAACTTTTGTTTGACAAGCAGGATGCCCCTAAAAAAGGGAAGAAAATAAGAGCTTTAATTGTTAGCCCGACAAGGGAATTAGCCATTCAAATAGGAGAAAATTTTAAAACTTACAGCACATACACGAATCTTCGGTCTACCGTAATTTACGGAGGTACTGGAATTGAACCTCAAATTGATGTGCTTACCAAGGGTGTTGATATTTTAGTAGCTACTCCAGGCCGTTTATTAGATCTGCACAAACAAGACGTCATTAATCTTGATTATGTCGAGACATTGGTTTTAGATGAAGCCGATCTCATGTTGGACATGGGATTTATTGACGATGTAAAGAAAATAGAGCGCCTGTGTCCTGAAGACAAACAGATTTTGTTGTTTTCGGCCACCATGCCATTTAAGGTGGAGCAATTGGCAAACACAATTTTAAAATCACCAAAACGCATTGAAGTTACGCCTACTTCTTCCGCTGCAAAAGATGTCAGCCAAATTCTTTACTACGTTCCTAAACGCAATAAGATTGAACTTTGTTTGCATTTGCTTCGCAACACCATTAAAGGCAGTATTTTAATTTTTAGGCGTACTAAGTTTGGCGTAGACAAACTGGAACAGACCCTCCTTAAAAATGGCTACAAAGTGGAAACCATACATGGAGACAAAACACAAAATGATCGCCAAGAGGCTTTAAAAAAATTCAAAAACGGCTATGTCAATATTTTAATTGCTACAGATGTAGCAGCCAGAGGTATTGACATCAATGAACTAGATGCCGTTATCAATTTTGACCTCCCCAACATTCCTGAAACCTATGTACACAGAATAGGAAGAACTGGAAGAGCGGGAAATATTGGATCGGCTTATTCTCTCTGTTCTGCCGATGAGAAGGCCTACATAAAATCCATTCAACAATTAATAAATGTTCAAATACCGGTAGAGGAAGATCATCCTTATCCTTTAGACCCTAAAGCTAAACCAGAGGTTCATCGTTCTAAAAACTCTGGCAGCAAACATAAAAAAGGAAGAAAAGGACAAGGCTCAAAAAAGAAAAAGAAACGCTGGTATTAATAGTTAACCCTCAATCAAAAAATGAAATACTTCGGTATATTTTTAGTTTTATTTTCAATTTCCACAAGTAGTTTTTCGCAAATAGACTTGTTACATCACGACACGCAACCAGATGAAGTTGCCGAAACCAAACCCTTTGTTATAGGAGACGAAGTAACCATGTATTCCTCTATTTTAGACGAAGACCGTGTCATCAATGTCTATTTACCTAAGAGCTACAAAAAAGCGACCCACAAAGATTACCCCGTAATTTACCTGTTGGACGGATCAAGAGATGAAGATTTCATCCACATTTCAGGATTGGTTCAATTTGCTTCTTTTTTATGGATTGACATGGTTCCCGAATCCATCGTCGTTGGTATTGCCAATACAGACAGAAAACGTGATTTTACGTTTCCTCCCAGTGTAGCAGACCACTCACAAAACTTCCCTACTGCGGGAGGCTCTGAAAAATTTATCAATTTCATTGAAATGGAATTGCAGCCTTATATTGAAAAAAGCTACAGAACTACCAGAACCAAGACCATTATTGGCCAATCTTTAGGAGGGCTTTTGGTTACCGAAATTTTATTTACAAAACCTCATCTCTTTAACAATTATCTTATTGTAAGCCCTAGTTTATGGTGGGATGAAGAAGCGCTTTTGAAAAAGCAGCCCGCAATTATTCATGCCAACTACAAGGTTTCTAAAAACATTTTTATTGCTGCAGGAGGTAAAGAAGATGACGTCATTAAACGGGAAACCAAAGCTTTGTTCACACTGTTACAAGGCAGCGAAAATAACGCCATAACCACCAATTTTGAACTGTTAGAAGACCAAAATCATGCAGATATTTTGCATTTGGCCGCCTACAAAGGACTTCAAACCATTTTCAAAAAGGAAGAATAGTTATAATTTAAGTCGGTTGTTGAAATAATGTTTTAACAATGGAATTTGCACCAACACCATGATTGCCAACATAGCCATTCCATACATTGTAGACTGTGAAAATTTAATCCCTGAAAGCACATTCAATTTAGGGATTTTTATATGTTCAAAGGGAAGGCTTGATGCCCATTCTGTTGATTGGGAAGGTGCATTAACAATATAAAACACCAAAGCGCACAAACCAGCTGAAAGTAGCCACCATACTGCTTTTGGAATCAACGGTTTGTAGGCGATGCGTTTTGACACAGATAACTGATTAATTTCCTGCATCACTTTTGAAGTAAACCCAAACGACGGTGATTCGGTTGGAACATTACCCATGAATTTTTCGACTAATTGCTCTAATTCTTTATCGTGTTCACTTTTCATAACGCGCTATCATTTCAGGTTCTATATGTGCTTTTAATATGGATGCCAACTTTTTTCGGCTTCTAAATAATTTCACTTTGACATTATTGGGAGTAATGCCAACCACTTTAGAGATTTCTTCTAAACTCTGTTCTTCAAAATAAAACAAGGTCAACAAAAAACTATCTTCACTAGGAAGCTGCTTTAAACAATCTTGGATAAGTTGAGATTTTTCAGCTTCCAAAATACCATCCAAAGCATTGTTCATTGTTTTTATTTGAGGTATTGTGATGTCATCTACAGGTACATTTGCCTGATATTTTTTGTTCTTTTTAATACTGTCCAAACAACTGTTGTAGGCCACTTTATAAATCCAAGTCGACAATTTAGAATCTCCTTTAAACTTCGTCAAGGATTTATACACCTTTATAAAGGTATCTTGAGCCACTTCCTCTGCTTCTTCCCTATTTTTCAACATTCTAAGCGCCAAAGCAAAGACCATATCCTTGTAACGATCTACCAATGTGGAAAATGCACTAGGGTCCCCTTCAATAATTTGGTTGATGATTATATGCTCTTCGATGGCCATGTGACAAATAGGACGGCTCCTTCACATTTGAGGTTACAACTTTTTCAATAAAATTTTTTTTCCATCTTTTTGTAACCTCAATGGAAAACGTATCGTCATAAGATAAAAACATATTAAAAGTAATCAATTAAAAAACAAGTATCATGGAAGAAATATTAATACCTATTAGCTTTTTCTTGGCCGTTTTCGGGGTTATCTACCTTTTTTTATCAACCAGAAACAAAGAACGTTTGGCCTTAATTGAAAAAGGCGCGGATGCCAGCATTTTTGCAATGGGCAGACAGCACACGGCCCCCGTTTGGAAAGTCATTATTTTAAACCTAGCGCTTTTACTAATGAGTATTGGGGTTGGTATTTTTGTCTCACAAATATTGGTATCTATTGGAGTAGACGAAGATATCGCCATGCCCGGAACCATCTTTTTGATGGCTGGAGTTGGCCTATTCATAGGTTTTAAAATGACTCAAAATTTGGATAAGGAATAGATTATCAATCTAATTTATAACCTCAACACTACAAACTGCCATTCGTCGATGGCAGTTTTTTTATACTTTCCAAACTATATAGAATCCGTATATTTAAAATCTTAAATAAAATTTTATTGTTTTAATGAAGAAATTACTAATTGCTGCAGGTCTAATTGCAACCTTTATAGCTTGTAAAAATGAGACCAAACCGACCGAAACAGATTCTCAAACAATCAATGCAAATATGCCCAATGCCGAATTTGACAAAGTATTGGAAGCTTATTATCAAGACGCCTTAAAACTGAATCCTTTAAATGCCACTGCAGAGGGAGACAACAGATACAACGATTTTCTCCCAAACATGCTTTCAGATGAGTTTATGGCCAAAACCAAGGCTCATTATACCAACTATAAGGAGCAAGTAAATGCATTCCCAGATACCCAATTAAACGAGAGCCAACAACTTTCAAAAGCCATCCTAAATTGGGAATGCGATATCAATTTGGAACGCCTTACGTTTAGAGAAGACTTAATGCCTATCAACCAATTTTGGTCCCTACCTTTAATGATTGGCCAATTGGCCAGTGGTGCTGGTTCGCAACCCTTCAATACTGTAGAGGACTATAATAACTGGTTACTTCGTGTAGAGGGCTATTTGGAATGGATGGCCTCTGCAGAAGCAAAAATGAAAGAAGGCGTAACCAAAGGCTATACCCTTCCAAAATCATTGATTACAAAAGTGCTTCCTCAATTAGAAGCCCTTACCAACGCTACTGCCGAAGAGCATTTGTTTTTCCTTCCTATTAAAAATTTCCCTGAAGATTTTACCGAGGAAGACAAAACCAAATTGACTGAAGCCTATAAAAACCTTATCGAAACTAAAATAGTGCCTGCCAACAAAAAGTTGTTGGATTATATGAGTAAGGACTATTTGGAAGCAGGAAGGACGACAAGCGGTATTTCAGAAATTCCAACTGGACTAGATTACTATGCCTTTGCGATCAAGCACTACACTACGACCAACATGACGGCGGATGAAATTCACCAATTAGGATTGAGTGAAGTTGCTCGTATTTCTTCTGAAATGGAAAAAGTGAAGGCTCAAGTTGGTTATGAAGGAGACCTTAAAAGTTTCTTCGACTTTGTGAGAAACAACAAAGAACTCATGCCTTATACAGAGGCGCAACAAGTGATTGATCACTTCAACAATATTCATGCAACGATGCAACCACAATTGGAAAAACTGTTCGATTTAAAACCAAAAACCGCTTTTGAAGTAAGACGTACTGAGGCCTTTAGGGAAGCTTCGGCAAGTGCAGAATACAGCCCAGGTTCTGTTGACGGAACTAGACCAGGTATTTTTTATGTGCCGGTTCCAAATGCTTCGGAATACAACAACTTTATGGACGAATCATTATTCCTGCACGAAGCCATTCCAGGGCACCATTACCAAATTTCATTGCAACAGGAAAATGAAGAGTTACCGAGCTTTAGAAAAACCTTATATTACAGTGCCTATGGCGAAGGATGGGCTTTGTACACAGAATCCCTTGGAAAAGAATTGGGACTTTACTCAGATCCCTACCAATATTTTGGAATGTTAAGTGCCGAAATGCACCGCGCTATCCGATTGGTAGTCGATACGGGAATCCACACCAAAGGCTGGTCTAGAGAGCAAGCTATTCAATATTCTTTGGAAAACGAAGCAGAAAGTGAATCAAGTATCATCTCTGAGGTGGAGCGCTACATGGCCATTCCGGGGCAAGCACTTTCATACAAAATTGGTCAGTTGAAGATTCTGGAATTGAGAGCCAAAGCCGAAAAGGAATTGGGCGATAAATTCAGTATTTCTGAATTCCACAACCAAGTATTGGAGTCTGGAAATATGCCATTAGCCTATTTGGAAACCAAAATAAATACTTGGATAAACGCTAATAAATAATGCGACACATTTTATTCTATATAAGCATCCTATTTTGTGGTGGTTTGGCAATGGCCCAAACCACCATTAAGGATGGAAACACGAATGACCCCATTCCCTACGCCACCATTTCCTTCGGGAATGGCAACGGTATTTTTGCTGATGATGCAGGCATGTTTATCTTCACCAAAAAGCTATATCCGGATATCGATTCTTTATTTATTTCTGCCCTTGGATATAAGGACTTAGGGGTTGCTACTGAAAACCTTCCTAAGAATCTACTATTAGAACCTCATATTGACCAATTGGAAGAAGTTGTTTTAAATGTAAATGTGCCAAAAGAGGACCGAAAATTTAAAAAGGAAACGCAAAAACCCTATTTGGATGACGACTACTATAAATGCTGGTTACCAACCATAGAATCTGAAATTGCCGTCTTTTTCCCAAATGAAACCTCTCAAGACAAAGAAATAGCTACTATTCATTTTCCAATTACTTTGGAATCTAAAGACTGGGAAAAGCGTAAAAAAGCCAATGCCGACAAACAACCGTTTTCTACCCTCTTTAAAGTGAAATTTTACGAAAATAAAGAAGGTTTCCCTGGAGACGTATTGACCTATGAAAACATCGTTTTTGTAGCAACCGAAAAACACGGCGATGTTTTTGAACTTGACGTAACCGAACACAAATTGGACATCCCCGACAATGGTTTTTTTGTATCGCTTCAAGTATTAGGTTATACCGATAAAAACGGAAAATTGCTACCCAACAAAAAATACAAAGAAGTGAAATCTAGAAATGGTATTTTAAAAATCCCAACCAATTTTAGACCGTTGCTACCATTTACAGATGAAATTGCAGCAAACAATACTTACATAAAGCGGGTATTCCTAAATGATAATGAATGGGTCCGATTTGAAAAAGGAAGTGGTATTGAATCTTCCCTATTAAAATCCAACCTTACCAATTACGGTATTGGCGTAACTTACAAAGTTTTTAAGGAGGATTAGGCATTATTTACTTCACGGGAAAATCGAAGTACGTGTTTGGAAATGGCTCCCAACGCAAGGTAAAATGCCACCACTCCTTTGAATAACTCCTAAAGTTGTGCTTGTTCATTACCGTTTGCAACAATTGCCGGTTTGCCTTTTGCTCATCGGTAATACCTTCATAAGCCACCCAAGAAGGCATTCCAAAAAAATCGTAAGGACTGCCCATATCCAAAGGCTCTAAGGTTTCAGCATCTACAATGGTAAGGTCCAAAGTACTTCCCCTACTGTGTCCAGATCTAGAGGCAATATAGCCATCACGGAATAGATATTTCTTGTTGACATTAGGATAGAATTCTTGTTTTTGAATCGTGTCCGTCAAATTACGTGCCCATTCAATAAAATGATTAACCGCTCGTTGCGGCCTATAGCCATCATATACTTTTAAACACAAATTTTGCTGTTGCAGTTCATCTTGTGCCAACTTCAGGGCTTCTGCAGCCTGTTTGGTCAAAATTAATCTGTTGGCCTGATAGCCTGTAATGGTATCTCCCACAAAATTATAGGAACTGAAGTACCTAAGTTCCACCTCAATATCTGGAATAACAGAATCAACATAAACAAAGCCTTCCGGCAAAGTATTTGTCTTCTGTAATTTAAAGGCTAGACTTGCTACTATAAATAGTACTATCAGTATTTTGTTCTTCATAATGTTAAGCTAATTTAGAAAAATTAAGGCTATGGATTTATTTTCCGACAAAAAACTGAATTGGAAATTACCTGATGCAGAACTTATTTACATCGCAAATTTCTTTTCAAACCAAGAAGCCTCCTATTACTTTGAAAGCCTTTTGAAAGGCACCAAATGGCAGCAGGATGAAATAAAAGTATTTGGAAAAACCTATCAACAACCAAGATTAACTGCTTTTTATGGAGAAAACAGCATGCCTTACAGCTATTCAAATATTACAATGCATCCTAGTCCGTTCTCAAAAGATCTATTGAAAATCAAAACTAGGGTTGAAGAGGAATGCCAATATCAATTCAATTCCTTATTACTAAACCTTTACAGAAATGGCAACGATAGTAATGGTTGGCATGCCGACAACGAAACTTCATTAGGCATCCACCCTGTGATTGCTTCAGTAAGTTTTGGAGAACAGCGCTATTTTCATTTCAAACACCGCCAGTTAAAGCAGGAACGCTACAAAATGTTATTAGAACATGGAAGTCTATTGATTATGAAAGGCGCCATGCAGGAGCATTGGCTGCACCAAATTGCCAAAACGAAACGAGCAGTTGGCCCCAGAATTAATTTAACCTTTCGAAAACTGGTTTCGAAAACCCCATAAAAAGAAAAAACCGAGATCCCTCAATCTCGGTTTTCCTAATTTGCTGTTTTACATGTGTAGATTTAGGGTCTCTAAAGCCAACAACATAATGCAAATATTAATTAATTAATCCATTGAACTAAAAACTAAATTTCTAGTACACTTCAAATGTAAAACAATATTTCATTGTATCGATTAAAACACACAATAAATCGATGAAATGCATTAAATTTTAACATTTAAAGACAAAAACATACGTTTTACCGATGAAATGCATCATTGAGAATCCCGGAAAAATTTCTAAAATTCCACAATAATTAAAAGGAAAATGTTAAAAAAATGGAATGAATACACTTTACTTTTGTTTAAATTTGAACATAAATTAATGATTCACCATGAGGTCCATTTTTACTTTATTCATCGTTTTTGTTTGCAGTAACTTTTCTGCAACAGCTCAGGAAGCAAACTTTATTTCAGAAAACATTTCCGTAAATTCCATTATAGAGGGTACACTATTGACTCCACAAAGCTCAAAAAAGCCACCATTGGCTATTATAATTGCTGGTTCTGGCCCAACAGATAGGAATGGCAATCAAAATTTTGCAAAAAGCAATTCTTTAAAAAAACTAGCTGAAGGCCTAAGCAATGACAATATTGCGACTTTTCGATACGATAAACGCTCTGTAAAATTATTGCAAATGGGAAAACTAGATGAAGAAATTATGTTTGACGATTTTGTTTCGGATGCAGAAGATGTCATAGCTTATTTTAAAGATAAAAAAGCCTTTTCAAAAATTTACATTATAGGCCACAGCCAAGGAAGTCTTATTGGTATGTTGGCCGCCAAGGATAAGGCCGATGGCTTTATCTCCTTAGCAGGGCCTGGGGAAAGTATTGATGTAGTTTTGAAAGAGCAAATAGCCAAAAGTGCACCTCAATTTTCAGAAGAAAGTAACAGAGTTATCGATATTTTAAAGTCTGGCCAAACCACTACGGAGTACTCTCCTGCCCTAAACTCCATATTCAATATAGACATTCAACCATTTATGATTAACTGGATGCAGTATGATCCACAGCAAAGCATTGCAATATTAAACATGCCTATTTTAATCATTAACGGAACTAAGGATTTACAAATTTCAGAAACCGATGCAGAACTATTAAAGAATGCTGCACCAAATTCGCAGCTGACTATTATCGATAATATGAACCATGTTTTGGTAGAAATTGAAGGCAACGACCTTGAGAATTTTAAAACTTATAATGATCCCACACCTCCTATTTCCAAAGAATTGATAGAAAGTATTTCCAGGTTTATAAAATCCAATTAAGCGCAAAAACAGGTATTAAACCACTCATTAACAATACTTTTAACCAAGTTCAACGAAAAACAAGGTTGCTAGTCGATAAAATTGTGTAAGTACAGTAGTGTTAAATTAGTTTTAAAAGGATTACCAATCCCACTAATTAACCATGCGAGCAACAATTTTACTACTCGTCACTTTCCTATTGGGAATATATTCCACCAAGGCTCAGGAATTTGCCATAGGAGCCAAAGGGGGACTAAACTATTACTCCATAGGTGATATTAACTCTAGAGCAAACTCCATTGCTAATTTGAATGAGGATGAATTATTTTATCCAAATAAAAAATTAGGCTATCAATTTGGCGGTTACTTTACCGTAGAATATGGCAAGTTTTTTCTTAGGCCTGAAATCGTTTATCTCTCTTCTAAAAACAGTTATGATTTTCCAGATGAAAAGGCCTATTGGGAAACCTCAAGAATAGAGGTTCCCGTTTTAGTAGGTTTTGAAATATTTGATCCTTTATCTCTTTACCTTGGGCCTGGATTCAATTTTTATAATGATACTTCGCTTGACGGCGTACAAGTAACCTCGTATAGTGATGGTGGTCCAGATTTAGATAAAACTACAGTAAATTTTAATATTGGGGTCATGGTACGCTTTGGCCGTTTTGGAGTAGATCTTAGATACGAACAGGGGCTAAAGGAAACTGAGGAGGAATTGCTGGACATTGTTCATAGCGCTTATGGAGTTAACCTTGCCGATTTGAAATCATACACCCCAAACATGTTACGCTTAAGTGTTTTTATTGACATCTTCCGAACAAACCCAGATGACCTGGATGGTTTTTTCTCCAATCTTTTCAGGAGCAACAAATGCCATTGTCCTTATAACTAAAATATCACCTTACATGAAAGAAGAAAAGCACCCTCAAAAAGGGTGCTTTTCATTTCAACTAATTAACCAACCAAATGTAATATCTCTATTACGGAGAAACAGATTTCAATAGTCATGCCAAAAACTATTTTGTCATATTCAAATTTATACATATCTTTATGATATCATTTTAATATCATATTAATTCAATCAAAAATGAAAGAAGAAAAAATCATCGTCCCCGCTAACGGCTATCTTATGCTGTTTTTATGCCTTATCTTATTTTTTGGAGGCATTACTGCCATCGCTCTATTCCAAACTCCCTGGTTTGGCTTTGCCATTATTCTAGCTGTCCTAATTGCTATAGGCTTTATCATGGTACAACCCAATAACTCTAGGGTTCTATTACTATTTGGAGAATATAAAGGTTCTGTAAAAAAGAATGGCTTCTATTGGGTTAACCCTTTTTACACCAAAAAGAAAATATCGCTTAGAGCCAGTAATTTTGATAGCGAACGCCTTAAAGTAAACGACAAATTAGGGAATCCCGTAATGATCAGTACCATTTTGGTTTGGCGGGTACAAGACACCTATAAAGCAGCCTTTGATGTAGACAACTATGAAAACTTTGTAAGAGTACAAACAGATGCTGCTGTACGCAAATTGGCCAGCATGTACCCATATGACAATTTTGCAGACGAAGGCCATGATGAAGATATAACCTTACGCTCCAGCGTTAACGAAGTAAGTAACGCCCTGGAAAAGGAGATTGACGAACGCCTTTCTATTGCGGGAATTGAAGTTTTGGAAGCTAGAATTGGGTACCTGGCATACGCTCAAGAAATTGCAAATGCCATGTTAAAGCGTCAGCAAGCTACTGCCATTGTTGCTGCCAGACATAAAATTGTGGAAGGTGCCGTTAGTATGGTAGAAATGGCCTTGGAAGAACTCAACAAAAAAGAAATTGTAGAATTGGATGAAGAACGTAAAGCCGCTATGGTTAGCAACCTCATGGTGGTTCTTTGTGGCGACAAAGATGCTTCTCCAGTATTAAATACAGGAACCCTAAATCATTAATATGAAAGAATACAAAGTAAGCACCAAATCCATAGGACTTAGAAATCCTAGCCAAAAACTTGAGGACCACCTCAACCAACATGCTCGTGAAGGTTGGAAGGTAATACACATTAATGCATCCATGACAACCATAGTTTTTGAGCGTGAAAAATTCAGATAATATAAACGACAATACTATTCTATAGTAAGTAATCTTTTTTAGTAAAACAGAATGGAAAAGGAGTTTTTTGAAAAACAACAAATAGGCAATTGGATTTATATTCTACTAAGTGTAGATTTTATGGTAGTCTCCCTTATCCTTTTTAATGAATATAAAAAAGGGGAAGCTAACTTAAATGATACGCTTTTAAGTCTCGCCTTTGTAATAAGTTTAAATTTACTCATCGCTCTGTTTATAAGAAGTAATGCAATCTATACAAAAATCACAAAAGAAGGCATCTTCTACCGGTTCCCTCCTTTTTGCAGGAAATGGAAATTAATTCCATTGGAAAAGATTACGGATTTCCAAATTCAAAATTATTCCAGTTTCAATCACGGTTATGCCGTTGGTAAATGGAACTTGTTTTTAAAAGAAGATGTTATAACAACCACCGGAACGGACAAAGTTGTAAAGGTTACTTACAATGCCCAAAAACCACTTCTTATAAGTACTTCAAAGGCTAATGAGTTTTTTGATACCTTAAAGAAGTTTAAGTCGGAAACATATAATTCAGAACTTACAGTAGATAATTATGGCTAAAAAGAAAGCTTTTGCATTGCGGATAAATGAAGAGATGCTCAAGGCCATTGAAAAATGGGCTTCTGATGAGTTCAGGAGTACCAATGGCCAAATTGAATGGATGTTGATGCAAAGTCTTAAAAATCAAAATAGAGCACCAAAAAAGAAACCCGATACTACGGATGAAAGCGACACATAGAGGTCGCTTTTTTTTGTGGAATAATTTTCTCTATTTTGCAGCTCAATTCACTTATCCATGAAATATTTTATTTATTGCGTCATTAGCTGTTTTTCACTACTTTTTTCGGTACAAAACAGCTACGCCCAAACCGTGTTTGTTGGTAAACCAGAGCATGTTTATTCCGAAGATTTTGAAATACCAGTTGCAGTAGACTCTATTCAGTTCAGCAATTTTTCACTAACCATAATTCCCACCAGCCCCGAACTTAAATTGGAGCAAGTAATACTAAACAAGAAACTATCTCAAGGTTCCTTTAGTTTTTCTGAAAATGATGGTAGCTACATCGTCAAATATCAGGGAGACTCCCCAATTTCCATTTCTAAAAAACAACAATTATTTCATATCAAGGCCCATACACAAGAGCGCTTTAAAGACACGCAACTTATTGCTATCAAACACCTCTCTTTTAATGAAGGTAGCAATACAATTAAAGTTGCCACAAAAATAGAAAACAGTACGGTCAATAAATTTGTATTGTTTAAAAACGATGCCATCGTTCTTGGACTACTTATGTTAGCTCTAGGATTTGTGTTTTACACCGAATCGCAAAAAAAAGGATTCTGGCCAGTATTCTACAAATATGTTCCAGGTTTATTGATGTGCTACCTCATTCCGGCAGTCTTCAATTCTTTTGGGCTAATTTCTGCCGATGTTTCCAAAACCTATTACGTAGCCAGTCGCTATTTACTACCCGCATCCTTGGTGTTGTTGACCATTAGCATTGACCTAAAAGCGGTTTTCAATTTAGGATGGAAAGCTTTAGTCATGTTTTTTACTGGTACCATAGGTATTGTAATTGGAGGCCCAATTGCCATTTTATTAATTTCTACGTTCTCACCCGAAACGGTTGGAGGTGTTGGCCATGATGCGGTATGGAGAGGTCTGGCAACCTTAGCTGGAAGTTGGATTGGTGGAGGTGCCAACCAAGCCGCCATGTTAGAAATTTATGAGTTCAACCAAGAACTTTACGGAGGCATGGTTTTGGTAGATATTGTTGTTGCCAATATTTGGATGGCAGTATTACTGCTAGGAATAGGAAAACGTAATAAAATTGATAACTGGCTAAAAGCTGATAACAGCGCCATTGACAAACTACAGGAAAAAGTTCAAAATTTCAGCGAGAAAATAACACGAAATCCTACGCTTACCGATCTTATTGTCATTTTAATGTTTGCCTTTACAGCAGTAGGTATTGCCCATTTTTCTGCTGATAAAATTTCAACGTTTCTATCTAACAATTTTGAGGCCGTAAGCAATCCAAAAAGTGCCCTTTCTTCTTTTGGAAGTCAGTTTTTCTGGCTTATTTCCATCGCCACCTTAATTGGTATTTTACTATCATTTACCAAAGCTAAAAACTACGAAGGTGCCGGTGCCAGCAAAATAGGAAGTGTATTTATTTATGTTTTGGTTGCCACTATAGGAATGAAAATGGACCTTGGCAAAATCTTTGAAAATCCAGGCTTGATTTTGATTGGTTTGGTATGGATGTCCATTCATGCTGGTTTACTCATTTTAGTTGCTAAACTTATTAGAGCTCCTTATTTCTTCATGGCTGTTGGTAGCCAAGCTAATGTTGGAGGAGCCGCTTCTGCTCCCGTTGTAGCTGCTGCCTTTCACCCCTCGCTTGCAACGGTAGGTGCTCTTTTAGCGGTGTTTGGTTACGTAGTTGGAACCTATGGAGCACTCTTGTGCGCTGAGTTAATGAGAATCGCTTCGGCCGGTTAGTTTTTAAAATTAATTTATAAGATATTTGCCCCAATAATTTTTGATGATGAAAAACATATTAATAGTAGCCCTTGCCTTTTTGGTTGTATCCTGCGGAAAAGAATCTCATGATTTAACTGTTAAACTTCATGTTGACGGGTTAAAAAAAGGAACCGTATACTTAGAGCAACAACAGGATTCTGCTTTTGTAGTTGTCGATTCCATTGTTATAAATGGTAATCCCCAATTTGAATTGCATAGCAGTTTAAGTGAACCACAAGTAATGTTTATCAAGTTGAACAAAAACGATAATGACGACCGATACATTTCGTTTTTTGCGGACAAAGGAATTACAGAAATCAGCACCTCTTTAAAGAACTTTAATTATGATGCCAAAATAAAGGGCTCCAAGCAACAGGACATTTTAGAGGAGTATCTATTAATGATGTCTAAATTCAATAACAAGAATTTAGATTTAATCAAAGAACAGCTGGAATCTCAAAAAGACAATGACTCTTTAAACTTTGATTTCGAAGCTCAATATAACACATTAGTAAAACGTAAATATTTGTATACAATCAACTTTGCTGTAAACCATAAGGACAGTGAAGTGTCTCCTTATTTGGCCGTAGCTGAAATCCCTAATACTTCGGTTAAATATTTAGAAACCATTTATGATGCCTTAAACGATAATATTAAAACATCCCTTTATGGCAAAAAATTAAAAGCAGAAATAGAAGTAAGAAAAACAAAAGGGGATACAGTTTCTACAGAAGAAGCTCAATAAGATTTACGCAATTATCCATAAAATTGAAAAGCCAGCGAAATGCTGGCTTTTTCTTTACCACCAAACTAAATAATACTTTTTAAAGAAATTCGTTACCTTGTAGAGATAGTTAATTTTATGATTTTGAAGAAAGAGCGCATACGAAAATGGGGAAAACGAATTGGCTATGGCCTTCTACTTTTAATTTCACTTTTAGTATTTTTTTATTACAGCATTTACTTTGGTGCTTGGGGAGAAATTCCTAGCAAAGGCAAACTTTCAAGCCTCAAACAAAGTCAAGCTACTCAATTACTGGACTGCAACAATAAGCTTATAGGAAAACTTTATGTGTATGATAGGCAGTCCATTCCTTTTAAAGAATTCCCCCAGCACCTTATCGATGCGCTCATCGCTACTGAAGATGCACGATTTTACGAACACCACGGCATTGACAATAAAAGTCTACTAAGAGTCTTTTTTAAAACCATTCTTTTGGCTGATAAATCTTCGGGAGGCGGCAGTACCATTACCCTACAATTGGCTAAAAACCTCTTTGGAAGACAAGATTATGGCGCCATTAGCATAGTCGTTAATAAAATAAGAGAAAGTATCGTTGCTAAACGCATAGAGGATCTATATTCCAAAGAAGAAATTCTAACCCTCTACCTAAATACCGTTCCGTTCCCAGATAACACATATGGTATTGAAAGTGCTTCTCAAAAGTTTTTTAATAAGCATACTAAAAATTTAAACCTTTTGGAAGCAGCTACCCTTATAGGTTCCTTAAAAGCAAATAACAGTTATAACCCTAGATTGTTTCCTGAAAAATCTTTAGATAGACGTAATGTCGTATTAAACCAGATGGTTAAGTACAATTACTTACCAGAACCTTCATTTGAAAACATTTCTGCCACTCCCATAATACTAGATTATCAATACTATGCGCCCAATCAGGGTTTAGCGCCTTACTTTAGGGCTGAAGTAAAAAAACAGCTAGACTTTATCCTTAAACAAAAACAGTTTCAAAACTCCAATGGAGAACCCTATAACATTTTTCATGATGGTCTTAAAGTTTATACCACTTTAGACAATACTATGCAGCAATATGCTGAAAAGGCCATGAAAGAGCATATGAAAAACCTTCAGAAGCAATTTGAAAAAGCATATGGCAACAACGCACCTTGGTTAAAAAATAAGCCTGCCTTCCTTGCTGCAAAAAAGAGGTTGCCAACCTACAAGCGTCTGAAAAATTTAGGATTGGATGAAAAAGCCATTCAAGATTCTTTAAGCAAGAAAAAATCCACCGAACTCTTTTCTTGGGACACCAATACAATTGCCTCACTATCCACCTTAGACAGCTTGGAATACTTCTCTAAGTTTTTAAATGCGGGTATGGTTTCGGTTGAAGCTAAAACAGGCGCCATAAAAGCTTATGTGGGAGGTATAGATTATAGCTTCTTTAAATACGACCATGTGGCACAAAGTAAACGACAAGTGGGATCCACTTTTAAGCCTATTGTCTATACAGCAGCACTTGAAAACGGAATGGATGCCTGTACCTACTTCCCTCTAAAGGCAATAACTTATACCGATGTAGACAACTGGACACCTACAAATGCTTCTAAAGAAGATAACGACAACCTTAACTACTCCTTGAAAAATGCCTTGAGCAATTCCGTCAATACCATCGCTGTTAAAGTATTGTATGAAACGGGAATTGATAATGTGGTATCTATGGGCCATAGAATGGGAATATCTTCCGAGATTGAAAATGTGCCTTCCATTGCCCTTGGCTCTTCAAACTTAAGACTGTTGGAGCTTGCCAAAGCATATACCAGTTATGTCAATAATAGCATTCCTTCAACTCCTATTTTTATCACTAAAATTGAAGATAAGAATGGTAATATCATCGCTAGTTTTGATGACATTTATAAAAGTTCAAAAACTGTAGAAAAAGCTTTTAGTGACCACACTCGGCAGGTTATGCTAGAATTCATGAAAGCGACCGTTAATGAAGGAACTGCTCAACGCTTGCGTACGTCCTATAAATTCAGAAATGATTTGGCAGGAAAAACAGGTACTACGCAAGACAATAAGGATGGCTGGTTTGTTGGTATCATGCCCAATTTGGTTACCATTACTTGGGTTGGCAACGACAACCAGCAAATAGGGTTCCAAAGCACCCGAATGGGGCAAGGCGCCAATTCGGCACTTCCTATTTTTGCAAACTACCTAAAACAGCTTAAACAAGATTCCAAATTTAACCAGTATACCAGAGCTCGTTTTGAATCTCCTTCTATTGAGGTATTGGCTAATTTGGATTGCCCACCCACCCAAGAAGACAACTTCCTAAAGCGATTGTTGGGTAATAAAAAAGATAAACGAGAATTTAAAAAGAAAAAGAAAAAAGGAATTTTCTCATGGCTTAAACGCAAAAAAAATGATTAGCCATTTTGCATAAAAAAAGCCTCTCAAAATGAGAGGCTTTTTAGAGCCGATAGAGGGACTCGAACCCACGACCTGCTGATTACAAATCAGCTGCTCTAGCCAGCTGAGCTATATCGGCAAAGCGAGTGCAAATATAATCCTGAAAACCATATTTGCAAACATTTTTTTAAAAGAATTTAGCCTAAAGCGTTAATTTTTTCAATCAGTGTTTCGGCGTTATCTTCCAGCTCTTTGTTAATAGCCTTAAAATGAGCTTTTTTATCCTCAACACTTCTATCATTCACCTTTGCAATTAAAGCATCAAACATTTCTATTGCTTCGTCAATAATTGCTTCACTCTTCTTAGTGTCCTTGTCTGTGTTGTTATATTCCCATACATACACCGCCTCAATAATATCTCCTAAAACGTAGTTTATATCCTTTTTTAGGTTTCTAACATTTGCCATAATTCGTATTTTTTATTTGCTACAAAAGTAAGTAATTAATTGAAATAAAGTTAGATCTTCCCTTCAAATACAAAGGGACTATAGTCCGTTTATTTTAAACATAAACTTCCAAAAGAGTGGCCTCCTTGGCATCAATGGTAAAGCTATCAATAGCATATGGCATTAAGACTGTTTCCCCCTTTACCAAAGTTTCTTTGGCTTCTTCGGTTTCTATAGTAACCTTCCCTTCCACACACATATAAATAATAAACGATTCGTGAGTGTTTTTCTTTTCCAGTTTGGAATCTACTTTTAAATAATTGGTCGTAAAATAAGGACAATTTACCATTTCGTTAGAGTTGTTTTCTTGAGTATCATACTCCACCCTAAAGTTATCAGGCATATCAAAATCTATGGCATCTATTGCTAGGTCATTATGCAATTCTCTTTCATTCCCATTACTATCTACACGATCCCAATCATAAACACGATAGGTAACATCGCTAGTTTGCTGAATTTCTGCCAAGAGTACTCCTGCTCCAATGGCATGTAAACGTCCTACTTCGATAAAGTAAGTATCTCCCGTTGCCACCCTATCAAAATTCAAAATCTTGGTTAAAGTCTTGTTCTCTAAATGTTTTAAATAGGTTTCTGGAGTTACTTTTTGATTAAAGCCTACTATTAAATTGGCCCCTTGGTCTGCCTGCATAACATACCACATTTCAGTTTTTCCAAAGGAGTTGTGACGTTTTAAAGCCAATTCATCATTGGGGTGCAATTGTATGGACAAATCTTCCTTGGCATCAATAAATTTGATTAACAAAGGAAATTTATCTCCAAAAATCTTATAATTATTGGGGCCTATTAACTTATCCTTATAGGTATGCAGTAATTGTTTTAAAGTCTTTCCCTTTAAAGCTCCATTTGCTACAACCGAGGTGTCGCCTTCCACATCGCTTATCTCCCAACTCTCCCCTACATTTTTAGAAGCCCCTTTTTTATGTAGTATTTTTTTAAGTTTTTCGCCCCCCCAAATTTTATCTTTTAAAATGGGGTCAAATTTTATGGGGTATAATAATTCGTTCATTTATTATTGTCCAGAGTAGGTTACAAAATTTCGTTGTGTTTCGTAGAGTGTGACTTCCAAATCGAGTCTAGAATCCAATCTTGCTTTAAGTTTGTTATAAATAACGACTACAATATTTTCAGCCGTTGGATTTAAGTCCTTGAATTGCTCTACCTCCAAATTCAAGTTTTTATGATCAAATGGTTCTTCTACTTCCTCCCTGATGATATTCTTTAAAATCCGAAGGTCTATGACATACCCTGTTTCTTTATCAATCCTGCCTGTTACACTTACCACCAATTCATAGTTGTGTCCATGGTAATTTGGATTGCTGCACTTGCCAAATACTTCTAAGTTTTGTTCGTCAGACCAATCTTTCCGATACAGTCGGTGTGCTGCATTAAAATGGGCCCTCCTGCTTACGGTAACTATCATTTTGAAATATTTATATGTTCGTAGAATTTATCAAAAATAATCTTAAACCATGCTGTATATTCCTCTGGGTTTTCACGCATATCCACTTTAATTTCTTCTAGCCCCATCCATTTCCACGCTGCCACTTCGTCTGGGTTTATTTTAGGTTCTGCATTGTAATGTCCAACCAAAATATGGTCATATTCGTGTTCTGTCAATCCATTGTCGAAAGGAGCTTTATAGATAAAGGAAATAGTATCCTGTAAATCGGTTACAAATCCCATTTCCTCCTGTAAGCGTCTTCTCCCAGCTTGAATATTGGTTTCTCCAACCCGTTGATGACTACAACAAGTATTGGTCCATAAACCTGGTGAATGGTATTTGTGCAGAGCCCGTTGTTGTAACATTAATTCATTATTCTTATTAAACACAAAGACAGAAAATGCTCTATGCAATAATGCTTTTTCATGAGCTTCCATCTTGGCCATAGTGCCAATTTGCTCATCGTTTTCATTAACTAAAATGACTTGTTCTTCAATCATACTGTAAAAATACCAATCAAATTTTAAATGAACATAATCCTTGCCTGAATTGTTGGTACAAAACCACAAAAACAATTGAAACAATCTTGATAAGATTTTAAGGTTCAACACATTTAGTAAAACAAAAATAATCACCTATAAGTGTTCTGTTTCCATTTTTCATAAATATTATACTCCTAACTTTTATCTTGACATTTTGTGTTCATATGCAACGTAAAGTTAGAGCATAAATATTTTCAATGCCTGACTTTGAAGCCTTTAAAAATTGGATTCCTTAATTGTAACATGCCTGAAGAAGACGTATATTTGCCGTCCAATTTAAGCACATGAATTTTAAAGACGAAATCAAAAGAAGACGTACGTTTGGTATCATTTCACACCCGGATGCCGGAAAAACTACTTTAACCGAAAAACTTTTACTTTTTGGTGGGGCCATTCAAGAAGCTGGTGCCGTAAAAAGCAACAAAATCAAAAAGGGGGCAACAAGTGACTTTATGGAAATTGAACGCCAAAGAGGAATCTCTGTAGCTACTTCCGTACTTGCTTTTGAGTATAATGGTATTAAGGTCAATATTCTAGATACTCCAGGTCACAAGGATTTTGCCGAGGATACTTTCAGAACCTTAACGGCAGTTGACAGTGTTATAGTGGTTATTGATGTTGCCAAAGGGGTTGAGGAACAAACCGAAAAACTTGTGGAGGTTTGTAGAATGCGAAATATCCCAATGATTGTGTTTATCAATAAATTGGACCGTGAAGGAAAGGATGCTTTTGATCTTTTGGATGAAGTAGAACAAAAATTAGGCCTCAGTGTTGTACCCTTAAGTTTTCCTATTGGTATGGGATACGATTTTAAGGGTATATACAACCTTTGGGAAAAGAACGTCAATCTTTTTAGTGGAGATAGCAGAAAGAATATAGAGGAAACCATTGAGATTTCAGATTTGGAATCGTCTGAGCTTAATGAATTGGTAGGAGACAAAGCAGCAGATACGCTTAGAGAAGAAATAGAATTGGTACAAGGTATCTATCCAGAATTTGATAAGCAAGAATACTTAAACGGTAAACAACAGCCTGTATTTTTTGGATCTGCCCTAAACAATTTTGGAGTTAGGGAATTGTTGGATTGTTTTGTGGACATTGCACCACCTCCGAGACCCAAGCAAAGTGAAGAACGTTTGGTAAAGGCCGATGAAACAAAATTTACTGGTTTTGTATTTAAAATTCACGCCAATATGGATCCTAACCACCGTGACCGTTTGGCATTTATAAAAATTGTTTCGGGCGAATTTAAGCGTAATGCTCCTTACCTTCATGTAAGGTTGAACAAAAAGCTAAAGTTCTCAAGTCCGAATGCCTTTTTTGCGGAAAAAAAGGAAATTGTAGACATCTCTTACCCTGGTGATATTGTTGGTCTTCATGATACTGGTAATTTTAAAATTGGAGATACCCTTACCGAAGGGGAAACCATAAATTACAAAGGGATACCAAGTTTCTCCCCTGAACACTTTAGATATATTAATAATGCCGATCCATTAAAGTCGAAACAATTGTATAAGGGAATCGACCAATTAATGGATGAAGGGGTAGCCCAATTGTTTACACTTGAACTTAACGGCCGAAAGGTAATTGGTACCGTTGGTGCACTTCAGTATGAAGTTATCCAATACAGATTGGAGCATGAATATGGCGCCAAGTGTACCTATGAAAATTTAAATGTTTTTAAGGCTTGTTGGGTCGATCCTGAAGATGTTAAAAACGAGGAGTACAAAGAGTTTTTACGCGTGAAGCAACGTTATCTAGCCAAGGACAAACAAGGTCAGCTTGTATTTTTAGCAGATTCGGCGTTTTCATTGCAAATGACCCAACAAAAATACCCATCTATTAAGTTCCACTTTACTTCTGAATTCAAGTAATAGATAAAGATTTCAATCGTTATAGTAAGAAATTAAATACAAAAGAAAGGGTTTGCCACAATTTTATTGTCTGTTATCGAAAAAATTGTTGATACATTACGCATTTTTGATAATTTCAAGTTGTGAAGACAACCCCAAAATCGTCTACTTATGAAAATCCAAGCTAACCAATTTAGTAACGATGACATTACTGTATCGTTTAATCCATGTAAATGTATCAATTCTGAACGCTGTGCTAGAGAACTCTCCAGTGTCTTTAGACAATCTGTAATTCCTTGGATTGATATGGAAGGCGCCCCTAGTAACCATATCATGGCTCAAATAAAGAAATGCCCTTCAGGAGCATTGAGTTATAAAGTAAATGCCCAGGAGTATGCCTAATTAAACTAAAACTAATTATTATAAAAAAAGCCTCTGAAAGATTTCAAAGGCTTTTTTTATTTTATGCTTGTCCCGTAGGTCCAAAATTTAAAGGAATAGGTGGCTGCTCATAATCCTTAATCTCACCATGAGCCTGTTCAAATCTATGAACATTATCTCCCAATGCCTTCAATAGTCTTTTAGCATGTTGTGGCGTTAAAATAATTCTGGATTTCACCTTACTCTTAGGAGTTCCAGGCATTATACTCACAAAATCCACAACAAATTCTGATACTGAATGATTGATAATTGCTAAGTTGGAATACGTTCCTTCTGCAACCTTTTCATCCAATTCAATATTAATTTGTCCTTGTTTCTTCTTTTTATTTTGTTCTTCTGCCATACTATGTGATTCAAATTAAATTAAAAAAAGAATCCCGCTTACGCGGGAATTTCTTTTAGTTATAATTCATTTCTTCTTTGGCTTTCATCATTTCATTGAACTCCTCTTTAGAACCTACAATAATACTATCGTATCTTCTAACACCTGTACCGGCAGGAATTCTATGTCCAACAATTACATTTTCTTTTAAGCCTTCTAGAGCATCAACTTTTGCACTTACAGCTGCCTCGTTAAGAACTTTTGTAGTTTCCTGGAACGATGCCGCAGAGATAAATGATTTAGTTTGTAGGGATGCTCTTGTAATACCTTGTAAGATTGGGGTAGCCGTAGCTGGACTAGCGTCTCTAGCAGAAACCAAAGCCTTATCCTCTCTTCTCAAGATAGAGTTTTCATCTCTCAACTGACGAAGTGTAACGATTTGTCCTGGTTTCAAAGTTGTAGAATCTCCTGCGTCCTCTACTACTTTCATTCCAAAGATCTTATCATTTTCTTCAATAAAGTCAGATTTATGAACCAATTGGTTTTCTAAGAAAATGGTATCACCAGAATCTATAATCTGAACTTTACGCATCATCTGTCTTACAACTACCTCAAAGTGCTTATCATTAATCTTCACACCTTGTAAACGGTATACTTCTTGAACTTCGTTCACTAAGTATTGTTGTACTGCAGATGGTCCTTTGATATTCAAGATATCCGTAGGTGTAATCGATCCGTCAGACAATGGCATACCCGCTTTAACGTAATCATTCTCTTGAACCAAGATTTGGTTAGATAACTTCACTAAGTATTTCTTAACCTCACCTAATTTAGATTCGATAATGATTTCACGGTTACCTCTTTTAATTTTACCGAAAGATACCACACCATCAATTTCAGTTACTACTGCTGGGTTAGATGGGTTACGAGCTTCGAACAACTCGGTTACACGTGGAAGACCTCCCGTAATATCCCCTGCTTTTGCAGATTTACGAGGAATTTTCACCAAAATCTTACCTACACTAATCTTATCGCCATTATCAATCATCAAGTGAGCACCTACCGGTAAATTGTATGAACGGATAGTTTCTCCTTTTGAATCCTCAATATGTAGCGTTGGGATTAACTTTTTATTTCTAGATTCCGAAATTACTTTTTCTTGGAATCCTGTTTGCTCATCGATTTCCACTTGATAGGTAACCCCTTGTTCAATATTTTCATATCGAACCTTACCAGCAAATTCTGAAATAATTACACCGTTGTAAGGGTCCCAAGAACAAATCACATCATTTTTCTTAACGGCATCACCACTATTTACATAGATATAGGAACCGTAAGGAATGTTGTTTGTACTTAAGGTAATACCTGTTTTAGCATCAACAAGTTTCAATTCTGAAGTTCTAGAAATTACTACGTCTACTTCCTTACCTTCATTATCTTTAGTCTTAACGGTTTTAAGATCTTCAATCTCAGCAATACCGTCATACTTCACGATTAATTTATTCTCCTCAGAAATGTTACCTGCAATACCCCCTACGTGGAACGTACGCAATGTTAACTGTGTACCTGGTTCTCCAATAGATTGCGCAGCTACAACACCAACAGCTTCCCCTCGTTGAACAATTTTACCTGTTGCAAGGTTTCTACCGTAACACTTCGCACAAATTCCCTTCTTAGCCTCACAGCTCAATGGCGAACGTACTTCAATACTTTCTAAAGCAGAATTTTCGATAGCCTTGGCAATGGTTTCATCGATGTGTTCTCCAGCACTTACCAACAATTCTTCAGTAATTGGATCAAATACATCATTTAACGACGTACGACCTACAATTCTATCTTCAAGCTTCTCAACAACTTCTTCATTTTTCTTCAAAGCTGACACTTCAATACCTCTTAATGTACCACAGTCTTCACTGTAAATGATAACATCTTGAGATACGTCTACCAAACGACGTGTCAAGTAACCAGCATCGGCCGTTTTAAGAGCGGTATCCGCAAGACCTTTACGAGCACCGTGCGTAGAGATAAAGTATTCCAAAATTGAAAGACCTTCCTTAAAGTTGGAAAGAATTGGGTTTTCAATAATTTCACCACCTCCTGCATTGGATTTCTTAGGTTTTGCCATCAAACCACGCATACCTGTCAACTGACGAATCTGCTCTTTAGATCCACGAGCTCCAGAATCAAGCATCATGTATACCGAGTTAAATCCTTGTTGGTCCTCACGGATACGCTTCATAGACAACTCTGTCAATTCAGCATTCGTAGACGTCCAAATATCAATTACCTGGTTGTAACGTTCGTTGTTGGTAATAAGTCCCATGTTATAGTTGGCCATAATACCATCTACCAATGTATTGGCTTTATCGATCATGGTATGCTTTTCAGCAGGGATAATAATATCACCTAAACTGAAAGATAATCCTCCTTGGAATGCGAACTTATATCCCAAAGTTTTGATTTCGTCCAAGAAAGCCGCTGTTTCAGGTACACTAGTAACTTTAAGAATATTACCAATAATATCTCTAAGGGATTTCTTGGTCAAAACTTGGTTTATATATCCTGCTGCTGCTGGCACTTTTTCATTGAAAAGTACACGTCCAACAGTAGTTTGAATGATTTGGGTGGTTAATTCACCTGCCTCATTAAAGTCTTTTGTTCTAACCTTGATGCGAGCATTCAAGTCTACTCTTTTCTCGTTGTAAGCAATAGTTACCTCGTCTGGAGAGTAGAAAGTCAATCCTTCACCTTTAACAGTAACATCTTCGGTAGTTAAACGCTCTTTGGTCATGTAGTACAGACCAAGTACCATATCCTGAGAAGGTACGGTTACCGGAGATCCGTTAGCAGGGTTTAAGATATTGTGTGATGCCAACATCAACAATTGCGCTTCCAAAATTGCCTCTGGTCCTAATGGTAAGTGCACCGCCATCTGGTCACCATCGAAATCTGCGTTAAACGCTGTACATACCAATGGGTGTAACTGGATAGCCTTACCTTCGATCAACTTAGGCTGGAACGCTTGGATACCAAGTCTGTGAAGCGTAGGAGCACGGTTCAAAAGCACTGGATGTCCTTTTAATACGTTTTCCAAGATGTCCCACACAACTGGCTCTTTTCTATCTATAATTTTCTTTGCAGATTTTACAGTCTTAACAATTCCTCTTTCAATCAATTTTCTGATGATAAAAGGCTTGTATAATTCTGCTGCCATGTTCTTTGGCAATCCACATTCAAATAATTTTAATTCTGGTCCAACAACAATTACCGAACGTGCAGAATAATCAACACGCTTACCAAGTAAGTTTTGACGGAAACGTCCTTGCTTACCTTTTAAGGAGTCAGACAATGACTTAAGCGGTCTGTTAGAGTCTGTTTTTACAGCAGACGACTTACGTGTGTTATCAAACAAGGAATCTACAGACTCTTGCAACATACGTTTTTCATTACGTAAGATTACTTCTGGAGCCTTGATTTCTACTAATCGCTTCAAACGGTTGTTACGGATGATTACACGACGGTACAAATCATTCAAATCGGACGTTGCAAAACGACCTCCATCAAGTGGTACCAACGGACGTAATTCTGGTGGAATGACAGGAATAGCCTTCATGATCATCCACTCTGGTCTGTTTTCACGGTTAGCATTAGAATCCCTAAACGCCTCTACTACCTGTAAACGTTTTAACGCTTCAGTTTTACGTTGTTTAGAAGTTTCGTTGTTGGCTTTGTGACGTAGGTCATAAGACAATTCATCCAAATCAATTCTAGCAAGAAGCTCGATTAAACACTCGGCCCCCATTTTAGCGATGAATTTGTTAGGATCTGAATCATCCAAATATTGGTTTTCTTGTGGAAGGGATTCCAAAATGGTCAAGTATTCCTCTTCTGTCAAGAAATCCATTTTTTGTAACGGATCGCCTTCAACATTTTTTGCATTACCCGGCTGAATTACTACGTAACGTTCATAGTAAATAATCATATCCAAGCGCTTGGATGGCAACCCTAACAAGTATCCAATTTTATTTGGAAGCGAGCGGAAATACCAAATATGTGCTACTGGCACAACAAGGTTAATGTGTCCTACTCTATCTCTACGTACTTTCTTTTCTGTTACTTCAACACCACATCTATCACAAACAATTCCTTTGTAACGAATTCTTTTATATTTACCACAAGCACATTCAAAATCCTTAACGGGACCAAAAATACGCTCACAGAATAAACCATCTCTTTCTGGTTTATGAGTTCGATAATTAATAGTTTCAGGTTTCAGAACCTCACCACGAGACGCCGCCAATATAGACTCTGGCGATGCTAAACCAATAGAGATTTTATTAAATCTCTGTACTGTATTCTTATCTTGTTTTCTAGCCATAATACTTTGTAGTCTTTATCAGTTTCCGGTAAGTGATAATTCACCTACCGGAGCACTGAAAACTTTTTTATTCTTCTAATCTAATATCTAAACCTAATCCTTTCAATTCGTGCATTAATACGTTGAAAGATTCAGGTAGTCCTGGTTCTGGCATCGGCTCTCCTTTTACGATTGCCTCGTAAGTTTTAGCTCTACCTATAACGTCATCAGATTTTACTGTTAAGATTTCACGTAGTGTGCTTGATGCTCCATAAGCTTCAAGTGCCCATACCTCCATCTCTCCGAAACGCTGACCACCAAACTGAGCTTTACCTCCAAGTGGCTGTTGCGTAATCAATGAGTATGGCCCGATAGAACGTGCGTGCATCTTATCGTCGATCATGTGGCCTAGTTTGATCATGTAAATAACCCCTACAGTTGCAGGTTGGTCAAAACGATCTCCTGATCCACCATCATATAAGTAAGTGTGTCCAAATCTCGGGATTCCTGCCTCATCAGTAAGTTCATTGATCTGGTCAAGAGTAGCACCGTCAAAAATAGGGGTTGCATAAGTGCGTCCTAATTTTTGTCCAGCCCATCCAAGCACCGTTTCGTAAATCTGCCCGATGTTCATACGTGATGGTACCCCTAGCGGGTTCAACACGATATCAACAGGAGTTCCATCTTCCAAGAATGGCATATCTTCCTGACGAACGATACGTGCAACAATACCTTTGTTACCGTGACGTCCCGCCATTTTATCTCCTACTTTAAGTTTACGTTTTTTAGCAACATAAACCTTAGCTAGTTTTATGATACCAGATGGTAACTCATCTCCAACAGAGATTGTAAATTTCTCGCGACGTAAAGATCCTTGTAAATCATTTTCCTTGATTTTGTAATTATGGATCAAATCCGCTACAAGTTCATTTAAGTGATCATCTGTTGTCCATGTTCCTGACGTTAAGTGCGTATAGTCATCTACAGCATTTAACATCTTAAGGGTATACTTTTTCCCTTTAGGAATAATTTCTTCACCAAGATCGTTAAAGATACCTTGTGCAGTTTTTCCGTTTACAATGTTGAATAATTTCTCAACCAATACATCCTTAAGCTCATCGAACTTTCTGTAGTAAACGCTTTCTAATGCTTCGATATCCTCTTTGTCCTTAGCTCTCTTACGTTTGTCTTTTATAGCTCTAGAGAACAACTTCTTGTCAATAACAACACCATGTAACGATGGGGATGCTTTCAAAGATGCATCCTTAACATCTCCTGCTTTGTCACCAAAGATTGCTCTCAATAATTTTTCTTCTGGAGTAGGATCACTTTCTCCTTTTGGTGTAATCTTACCAATAAGAATATCTCCTGGCTTGATTTCTGCACCAATACGAATCATTCCGTTTTCGTCAAGGTCTTTAGTAGCCTCTTCCGATACGTTAGGGATATCGTTGGTCAACTCTTCGTTACCCAATTTGGTATCTCTAACTTCCAACGAATATTCATCGATGTGGATAGATGTAAAAATATCGTCACGTACTACTTTCTCAGAAATCACAATCGCATCCTCGAAGTTGTACCCTTTCCATGGCATGAAGGCCACTTTCATATTTCTACCTAATGCAAGCTCCCCGTTTTCAGTTGCATATCCTTCACAAAGTACCTGTCCTTTCTTAACCTTATCACCTTTTGTTACAATTGGCTTAAGGTTGATAGATGTACCTTGGTTCGTTTTTCTAAATTTAATTAATGGATAAGTTTTAGTATCGCTATCAAAACTTACCATCGCTTCTTCCTCAGTACGCTCGTATCTAATTACGATTTCATTGGCATCTACATACTCCACTTCACCTGCTCCTTCTGCATTAATCAATACTCTAGAGTCTGAAGCTACTTGACGTTCCAATCCAGTTCCAACAATAGGAGCTTGAGGACGTAATAATGGTACCGCTTGACGCATCATGTTAGATCCCATCAATGCACGGTTTGCATCATCATGCTCCAAGAACGGAATTAAGGATGCCGAGATAGAAGCAATTTGGTTAGGCGCTACGTCTGTATAGTGAACGTTTGTAGGCTCAATTACAGGGAAATCACCTTCCATTCTGGCAATTACCTTGTCGTGTAAAATGCTTCCTTCGTCATCTACCTTAACCGTAGCCTGTGCAATTAACTTTTCTTCTTCCTCCTCTGCACTTAAATAGATAGGTGTTCCTTTAATGTCTACAACACCTTCTTGAACCTCACGGTATGGAGTTTCGATGAATCCCATGGAATTCACCTTTGCATAAACTGACAATGATGAAATCAAACCAATGTTAGGTCCTTCAGGAGTTTCAATTGGACAAAGACGTCCGTAGTGTGTATAGTGAACGTCACGAACCTCAAATCCGGCACGCTCTCTAGAAAGACCACCTGGCCCTAATGCCGAAAGACGACGCTTATGCGTAATCTCTGCCAATGGGTTAGTTTGGTCCATAAATTGAGACAACTGGTTGGTACCAAAGAATGAATTGATAACAGAAGATAGCGTCTTCGCATTAATCAAATCAATTGGTGTAAACACCTCATTGTCTCTTACGTTCATACGCTCACGGATAGTACGAGCCATACGTGCCAAACCAACACCAAACTGGGCTGACAACTGCTCTCCTACCGTACGCACACGACGGTTAGACAAGTGATCGATATCATCAATCTCTGCTTTAGAGTTGATAAGCTCAATCAAATATTTAATAATGGTAATGATATCTTCTTTGGTAAGCACCTGCTTATCCATTCCAATATCCAAACCTAATTTTTTATTCATTCTGTAACGTCCAACTTCACCTAAAGAATATCGTTGGTCACTAAAGAACAATTTTTCAATAATACCTCTCGCAGTTTCCTCATCTGGCGGTTCGGCATTACGCAATTGACGATAGATATGTTCTACAGCTTCTTTTTCAGAGTTTGTAGGGTCTTTTTGAAGGGTATTATGAATAATACCATAATCTCCCTGTTGTGCATTTTCTTTGTGTAGTAAAACTGTTTTAACACCTGCATCTAAAATTTCCTCAATGTTATCCTTGTCGATGATGGTGTCACGATCCAATACAATTTCGTTACGCTCGATAGATACTACTTCTCCCGTATCCTCATCTACGAAGTCTTCATGCCAAGTATTCAATACACGAGCGGCCAATTTACGTCCTATAACCTTTTTTAAACCTGATTTGGAAACTTTAACCTCTTCAGCAAGGTCAAATATTTCCAGGATATCTTTGTCTCGTTCAAAACCAATAGCTCTAAACAATGTGGTTACAGGTAATTTTTTCTTTCTATCAATGTAAGCATACATTACTTGATTGATATCTGTAGCAAACTCAATCCATGACCCTTTGAATGGAATAACTCTTGCTGAATATAATTTGGTTCCATTTGCATGGAAAGATTGGCTGAAGAATACACCTGGAGAACGGTGCAATTGAGAAACTACAACACGTTCAGCACCGTTTATACAAAAGGTACCACTAGGTGTCATGTAAGGAATTGTTCCTAAATACACATCCTGGACAATGGTCTCGAAATCCTCATGTTCAGGGTCTGTACAGTACAATTTAAGCCTTGCCTTTAATGGTACACTGTATGTTAAACCTCTTTCAATACATTCCTCAATGGTATATCTTGGTGGATCGATAAAATAATCCAAGAATTCCAAGACAAATTGGTTTCGCGTGTCTGTGATTGGGAAATTTTCCATGAAGGTATTGTATAACCCTTCATTCCCTCTTTCTTCCGATTTTGTTTCTAACTGGAAAAAATCCTGAAAGGACTTTATTTGAATATCCAAGAAATCGGGATATTCCGTTCTATTTACAATAGAAGAGAAATTTAATCTTTCAGCTGTTTTTGCTAACATCGATGAACGAGATTTTGATTAAAAAAAATATATAGGATGTATATAACAGTTATATACACAAAAGGGTTTAGGTCTTAGAGGTAACCTCTAGACCTAAACCATAATTTGTAGGTTAGTCAAGCTTATTTAAGCTCAACCTCAGCTCCAGCTTCTTCCAATGAAGCTTTTAAAGCTTCTGCTTCATCTTTAGATACACCTTCTTTAACTGCGCTAGGTGCACCGTCTACTAATTCTTTAGCTTCTTTCAATCCTAAACCAGTTAATTCTTTAACCAATTTAACAACTGCCAACTTAGAAGCTCCAGCTGCTTTAAGGATTACGTCGAATTCAGTTTGCTCTTCTGCAGCTTCTCCACCTGCAGCAGCTCCACCTGCAGCAACTGCAACAGCAGCAGCAGCTGGCTCAATACCGTACTCGTCTTTTAATATTGTAGCTAATTCGTTTACTTCTTTTACTGTTAAATTAACTAATTGTTCTGCGAAATCTTTTAAATCTGCCATTTTCTATCGTTTTAATAATTTTTAAAATATAATTTGTTTAAGTGCGTACTTATTTGGATTATCCTTCTTTTTCGGATAACGTCTTGATGATGCCGGCCAATGTACCCCCTCCAGACTTAAGAGCAGACACAACGTTCTTAGCTGGTGATTGTAGCAATGCCACGATATCCCCAATAAGCTCTTCTCTAGATTTGATATCAACCAGTGCATCTAGTTGATCGTCTCCAACGTAAATTGCTTCTTCAATAAAAGCTCCTTTAAGCAAAGGCTTTTCAGATTTTTTACGGAAGTTTTTAATTACTTTTGCCGGAGCGTTTCCTGTTTCAGAAAACAAAATTGACGTATTTCCTTTAAGTACACCTGGCAGCTCTCCAAAATCTTTCTCAGAAGCTTCCATGGCTTTAGCCAATAATGTATTCTTTACTATAGCTAGTTTTACGTTTGCTTTAAAACATGCACGACGTAAATCTGAAGTGTTTCCTGCATTTAATCCAGAAATATCTGCTAAATAGATATTAGCATTCTCTGCTAACTGAGCAGTCAACTCTTCAATAACTTGTGATTTTTCTTCTCTTGTCATAATATAAAAGTTTAACTACTTAGTTTATTTTTGTATCTACTGCAATACTTGGACTCATAGTACTTGAAATGAAAATACTCTTCACATAAGTACCTTTAGCAGCAGTAGGCTTCAATTTCATCAATGTAGACAATAATTCTTGAGCGTTACCTACCAATTTATCAGCGCTAAAAGACGCTTTTCCAATTGGAGCGTGAACGATACCAGTTTTATCTACTTTGAAATCAATCTTACCTGCTTTTACTTCGCTAACTGCTTTGGCAACATCCATCGTTACGGTACCAGTTTTAGGGTTAGGCATTAAACCTCTAGGTCCCAAAATTCTACCTAATGGCCCTAATTTACCCATAATACTAGGCATAGTTACAATAACGTCTACGTCTGTCCAACCGTCCTTGATTTTTTGTAGGTACTCGTCTAAACCTACATAATCAGCTCCAGCTTCTTTAGCTTCAGCTTCTTTGTCAGGAGTTACCAAGGCCAATACTTTCATATCCTTACCTGTTCCGTGAGGAAGTGAAACCACACCTCTAACCATTTGGTTAGCTTTACGAGGATCTACTCCTAAACGAACAGCGATATCTACAGAAGCATCAAATTTAGTATAAGTTATTTCCTTTAATAAGTTTGAAGCTTCCTCAAGAGAATAAAGTTTGTTTTTCTCAACTTTAGCTCTTGCTTCTTTTTGCTTTCTTGTTAATCTTGCCATTTCAAAAATTTTTAGTTAGGAGCTTCCCCGCCTTTAACAGTGATTCCCATTGATCTTGCAGTACCTGCAACCATTGTCATAGCAGATTCAATTGTAAATGCATTTAAGTCTTGCATTTTGTCCTCTGCAATAGCTCTTACTTGATCCCAAGTAACTTTAGCTACTTTCTTTCTGTTCGGTTCTCCAGATCCCTTTTTTACTTTGGCCGCTTCCATTAATTGTACAGCAGCTGGTGGAGTCTTGATTACAAAATCAAAAGATTTGTCTTTGTAAACAGAGATAACCACTGGTAATACTTTACCAGCTTTATCTTGGGTTCTCGCATTAAATTGCTTACAGAACTCCATGATATTAACTCCAGCAGCACCTAAAGCGGGTCCAACTGGTGGCGACGGATTCGCAGCACCTCCCCGAACTTGTAATTTAACTACTTTACTTAATTCTTTTGCCATTTTAATAAATTTAGTTTTGCATATCTCTTAATATGGAAGCAAAAAGACATGCTATATATCTGGTAACAATTATTAAACTTTTTCCACTTGCATATAACTCAACTCCAATGGCGTCTTTCTTCCAAAAATTCTCACCATTACTTCAAGTTTACGCTTTTCTTCATTGATCTTTTCGATAGTACCATCAAATCCATTAAATGGACCGTCAATTACTTTCACTGTCTCACCAATTGTGTAAGGAATTGCCACATTTGCGTCAGCATCCACAGTAAGTTCATCCACTTTACCTAACATTCTGTTCACTTCAGATTGTCTTAACGGCACCGGATCACCTCCCTTTGTTTCACCTAAAAATCCAATTACGTTTGTAATGGATTTGATGATGTGTGGTATTTCCCCACTTAAATTGGCCTGAATCATTATATAACCAGGAAAATACACACGTTCTTTGTGTATCTTTTTCCCGTTACGTATTTGGATTACTTTCTCTGTAGGAACCAATACTTGGTCAACAAAATCTTCAAGCCCCAATCTAGCAATTTCATTCTCGATATAGGTTTTAATCTTGTTCTCTTGACCACTTACGGCTCTAACAACGTACCATTTTTTATTTGTGTTTGTCTCAGACATTCAATAATGTTTTAGCCGATTAAATCAAAATATTGTTTAATAACTTTACTAAAAACAGTATCCACTCCCCAAATAGCCAGTGCAAAAACAATAGAGAAAACAGCCACAAGCACGGTTAAGCTTTGAGCTTCCGCCCATGTTGGCCATGACACATTATTCTTTAATTCCTCAAAGGATTCCTTTATATAATTAACAATTCCTGCCATTTGACTTAAAAGTTTTTACCAGATTACAATTTTGCAACATACGTTAAAAAATTGTAATCTAAAAATTTGCACGGGTTGCGAGACTCGAACTCACGACACCTGGTTTTGGAGACCAGTGCTCTACCAACTGAGCTAAACCCGTAAATATAAATCAAGGCGTCTTGCCAAATGTACAAGACACCTTAATTTATAAACTATAATGATAATTAGTCTAAAATTTCAGTTACCTGACCAGCACCTACTGTACGACCACCTTCACGGATAGCGAAACGTAAACCTACGTTCATCGCGATTGGTTGGATCAATTCTACAGTAATAGTAAGGTTATCTCCAGGCATTACCATTTCAACTCCATCAGGAAGTGTGATGTTTCCAGTTACGTCAGTTGTACGTACGTAGAACTGTGGACGGTAGTTGTTGTGGAATGGAGTGTGACGTCCACCTTCTTCTTTCTTAAGGATATAAACCTCAGCTTTGAATTTTTGGTGAGGAGTTACAGATCCTGGCTTAACGATTACCATACCTCTTGAGATTTGGTTTTTATCGATACCTCTCAATAAGATACCAGCGTTATCTCCAGCTTCACCTCTATCTAATATTTGACGGAACATCTCAATACCTGTGATAGTAGAAGTCAATTTCTCTGCACCCATACCGATGATCTCTACAGGATCTCCAGTGTTAGCAACACCTGTTTCGATACGTCCAGTTGCCACAGTACCACGACCTGTAATAGAGAATACATCCTCGATTGGCATCAAGAAAGGCTTATCCATATCACGTACTGGCTCTTCGATCCAGTTGTCAACAGCATCCATCAATTCCATTACTGTATCAACCCACTTTTGCTCACCGTTAAGTGCACCAAGAGCAGAACCAGCAATTACAGGACCGTTATCTCCATCATATTCGTAGAAAGACAACAAGTCTCTAATTTCCATTTCTACCAACTCTAAAAGCTCCTCATCGTCAACCATATCAACTTTGTTCATGAAAACAACGATACGAGGAATACCTACCTGACGACCTAAAAGGATGTGCTCACGAGTTTGAGGCATAGGACCATCTGTAGCAGCAACCACCAAAATAGCACCATCCATTTGCGCAGCACCAGTTACCATGTTCTTAACGTAATCGGCGTGACCAGGACAATCTACGTGTGCGTAGTGACGATTTGCAGTCTGATACTCTACGTGAGATGTATTAATTGTAATACCTCTTTCCTTCTCTTCTGGAGCGTTATCAATTTGATCAAATGATCTTACTTCAGATAAACCCGCATCAGCTAATACTTTTGTAATAGCGGCAGTTAAAGTTGTTTTACCGTGATCTACGTGTCCGATAGTACCAATATTTAAGTGTGGTTTCGAACGATCAAAAGTTCCCTTTGCCATGTTTAATTTATTTAATCTTAATTTATATTAGTGTTCTAATTTAATTCACTGTAATATGAGCCAATGACGGGATTTGAACCCGTGACCTCTTCCTTACCAAGGAAACGCTCTACCCCTGAGCTACACCGGCTTTTTAAAATGAGCGGGAGACCGGGTTCGAACCGGCGACATTCAGCTTGGAAGGCTGACGCTCTACCAACTGAGCTACTCCCGCTTTTTAAAAATTTAATAGTGTAAAAAAGTGGGGAGAGCAGGATTCGAACCTGCGAAGACATAGTCAGCAGATTTACAGTCTGCCCTCGTTGGCCGCTTGAGTATCTCCCCAATAGTTTTCTTACAATATTTACATCATTTCTCTTAAAGAACTTGAGCCGATAGAGGGACTCGAACCCACGACCTGCTGATTACAAATCAGCTGCTCTAGCCAGCTGAGCTATATCGGCTTTTGATGACTTTTTGCACAACAAAAAAGTCCGCTATTTCTAACGGACTGCAAATGTATATATTTATTTCTTTATTCAAAACATTTTTTGAAAAATTTTGTCATATATGTGCTCTTAATTTTTCTTTTCTCTTTTTGAGCTGACGTTCTAACGATGAAACTGCACTATCGGCCCCTTCTTCAAATGTCCTGCATTGTTTTTTTACGACAAGACTATCTCCGGGAACACTAACTCTTGCTTCGAAAATTTTATTCTCTTTGGCACTAGTATTTTCCACTTTTAAAAATACGTCAGACTGGATAACCCTGTCATAAAATAAATCTAATTTATCCATTCTCTTTTGGATAAACGCTATCAACTTTTTGTCTGCTGTAAAGTTGACTGACTGTGTGTTTACTTTCATCTGTTTTAAATTTTAAAAAGAATGCAAGACTACCGCCCATAAAAAAAATTTAATTTTTCAAATTAGTACTTAAAAAATTAAATTCTGCTACAGGTATTAATGCAATCCTTCATTCTTAATGGTTAGACATTGAACTATCTATTCGCGTTTTTTGCTCCTTGGATGTGCGTTTGAATACACCTTTTTCAACTCGTTTATACTATTATGGGTATAAACTTGAGTTGCTGCAAGACTGGAATGCCCAAGAAGCTCTTTTACTGCATTCATATTTGCACCTTGACTTAGTAAATGAGTGGCAAATGAGTGCCTTAATATGTGAGGGCTCCTTTTTACTTTTGAAGATGCTCTACTAAAATAATCATTTATAATTCTGTAAACAAGAGTTTCGTAAATTTTCACACCTTTTTTTGTTAAAAATAAAAACGATCCATCCTGAATATCTTCCAAAGAACTTCTCACCTCAAGGTACGCCTTTGCGGTTTGGCTCACTGTTTCTATTAACGGCAGAATACGTTCCTTATTTCTCTTGCCCAGAACTTTTAACGTTTTATTAGCTAAATCCAAATCGGATACTTTTAGCTGCACCAACTCTATTCTCCTAATCCCGGTTGCATAAAATAATTCTATAATCAAACGATCCCGAACACCTTCAAAATCTGTCTCAGATTTCAAATCCATTAATACCTGATCCATTTCGTCTTCAGAAAATGGCACCTGCACTTTCTTCGAAACCTTAAGAGCCTTATGCTTAGCCAAGGGATTCATTTCAACTTCCCCAATTTTAATCATAAACTTATAATAAGAATTAAGAGAAGATACTTTTCTATTAATACTACGATTACTCATCCCCTGCTCTACCATATACACTATCCAAGTTCTTATTTGCCGATATTCTAAAGTTTCAAGTGATTGGGTATCGTGCTCCGCAGCCATAAACTCACGGAAATCCTCTAAATCTTTTGAATATGCTCTTATGGTTAGTAAGGCATATTTCTTCTCGTGAAGCAGGTAATCTGTAAAAGCTATTATGGACATGTTCTTATTAGCGTCAATTTTATTAAAAGTACAAAGTATTATTTACTTCAGTAACGGCAAAAAAAAATCCTGCGACTGCAGGATTTTAATTAAGAATATATTTATTCTTAGATGTTTTCTAGATCTCTAAGAGTCTGGACATATTGAGCTTTTTGAATTTGAGCTCTACGCTCTACTGATGGCTTAGTAAACTGCTTTCTAGTTTGCAATGCACGTTTCGTACCAGTTTTATCAAATTTACGCTTGTAACGCTTTAGCGCTCTATCTATATTTTCTCCTTCTTTAATTGGTATAATTAACATAGTATCTTAACCTCCTCTCTTTTAGAATTTTTCGGAGCGCAAATATAATAAGTAATCTATTAATCGCAACTAAATTTTAAAAATTTTTCAATCCTTATATAATGAAGACCTTTGAGTTAAGTCCTGAATCAATTGTTCGTCCTCTTCACTCTCCAACAATGTGTTATAGTTCTTCCAAAACTCCTTGTTATAGGGTTTTACAGAAAATATATCTGGATCCCATTCCTTTTGCGCTTCCAAAGCAACTACTTCAGGGTCCACAATAATTTCTGTAAACAATAATTCTTGGACTGAATAGTAATAGCGTTCATTAGGATCATAAGCCTCTTCCTCTGACACTTGTTTTGAACCAACTTTTTGTCCTACATTAACCAATTTGGGTGTTTCATAATAAATATAGCTTGGGTACATTTTCTCATCATACTCCATATAGCTCATTACCAATTTGTGGTTAACCTGGGTCCCAAACAATGTTTTACTTCTACTTTTTTGCTGAGGAGAAGACGCCACCAATTCATACTCGATTTTCTTAACAGCATAATTGTCCCAATAAATATAAATCCAACCATTGGCCACATAACCGTCGTTATAGATTCCCGGAGTTTCTAAGTTTACAAAATCTGTACTTGCATCAATTTTTATTTTGTAAATCTTTCTATCGTTATCCACCAACACAGTATCCAATTTAAATTGATGGGATTCCAACATGTGCTCCCCAAAAAGCGCTTTATTGGAATTACTGTTCCTTAACATATTCAATTTACCCTGAAACAAATTTTCCAAGCCATTGGTTCTTCTATCATTCCACTTAATAGCCTTCACCAAAGAGGCCGTTGCAATGGTATCGCGTTTTAAATTTTTAGCCTTTAGGTTTCTGAGTTTCTTTTCCTGCTTCAAATAGGCCGTGTAGGCTAGCAAACTATCCACATCGCGCAAATCATAACTCTTGCGCATTTCATCTACATTAATCTTTAAATTTTCCTCTGCTTCGGAAGTAAAACTGGAATCGTACAAGGTAATCGCACTTTCAATAAGCCACTTGAATTCCTTTTTGTTACGCTCCTTATGCCTTAAAAAGCCTTTTTGAATATAAGGTTGCTCGGGAAAATTATCTTCTAATTTCTCCAAAGCCCGCTCTACGATTTCATTTCCCGTTTCCGGTCTTGTTTCTGCCACCAATAAAATTTCATCCAAAGAAGCAATATCTTCCTCAAGATAAATTTCCATACTGTTATCAAATTCTCCTACCGGCACTTTGTAGCTCTTATACCCAATGGAAGAAATCACCAAAGTGTCTTTGGCAAACTCATTTGGCACTAAAAGGACAAACTTTCCATCGGCGTTACTCACCGTACCAATAGTAGTATTTTGAACATAGATACTGGCACTTTCAACAGGCATCAATGTTGCAAAATCCACAATTTTATTTTTGAGTTCTGTTTGGGCAAAAGCAGACATGGCAAACAAGCCAATAGCCAAGGCATACAAAACCTTAAAATGGGGACTTCTCATAAATTATTAGGTTGCTGGTTTATAATCTTTTTTGTCGATTACCATTTTGGAAATGATTTCTCGAAGAATTTCCGAAGTTCCCCCTCCAATTGGCCCTAACCTACTATCTCTTAACAAACGTGCCATTGGGTAATCTTCCATATAGCCGTAACCTCCCAAAAACTGCAAGCAACCGTAAATAACCTCATCGGCCATTTTGGTAGATTGCAGTTTGGAAATGGTGGCTTCCTTAACCACATATTCCCCCTTGTTCAATCGGTGAGCAACCGAGTAATTATACTCCCTACACAATTCCATAGAACTGTACATATCGGCATACTTGTGTCTTAAGGCTTGGTATTGATCTATGGATTTACCGAAAGTTTTTCTTTCAGACATATATTGAAGGGCATACTCCAAAGCATACTCTGCTCTAGCGTGAGCGTTCACACCCATAATCAGTCTTTCCAAAGCAAAGTGCTGCATGATATAAGGGAATCCTTTACCTTCCTCTCCCATTAAATTAGAAGCTGACACCACCACATTGTCAAAGGCTATTTCGGCGGTATCAGAAGCTCTCCATCCCAATTTATCCAATTTGGTAGCAGATATTCCAGCTGTTTCCTTATCAATCACAAACATGCTAATACCTTTATTCCCCAATTCTGGATTAGTTTTGGCCGCCACCACCATATAGTCGCAATAGTAACCGTTGGTAATAAAGGTTTTTGATCCATTAATTACATAAGTATCCCCCTGCTTAACCGCTGTTGTACGCATTCCTGCCACATCACTCCCTCCAAACGGTTCGGTTACGCATAGTGCTCCTATTTTGGTTCCTGCAATACTAGGTTCCAAATATCTCTTTTTAATATCGTGGTTGCCTTCTTTATTCAAATGCGTCATGGCCAAATAGGCATGTGCCCAAATGGCTGCAGCAAATCCTCCCGAATTTACTTTCTGTAATTCTTCCAAAAGTATCACTGTGTAGAACAAATCCAAATCAAGTCCTCCGTAGGCCTCTGGGTAAGCCAATCCAAGGTATCCCATTTCTCCAAACTTCTCCCAAATAAACCGCTCTACTGTACCGGTTTTTTCCCATTTATCTATATGTGGTACGACTTCTTTTTTTAAAAATTCCTTAAGGCTTTCGCGAAAAAGCTGATGTTCTTCAGTGAAGTACATGCTATTCATAAATATTGTATTCTTGAGTTAATTAAGCGTCAAATATAGCTTAATTATCTCAAACCTATGGATAGGAAAGTCTTTTACTTTTGTTAATTCCTCCAGTGATTTAAACCCTTCCCGAAGCGTCCGTTCTTCAATGATTCGATGGGCAATTTCATAGTCAATATACTTAATGGTCACTAGCTCATCACGTGACGCTGTGTTCAATTTCACCTTACTTAAATTCTCCGGTTCCTTCACAAAAAACCGTTCGGACATGCGCTCGATGACCTCAGGCGACAGGCCATATACCTCCTGCAACTGCACCATCGATATAAAGCCCGAAGGCAAGGTCTTTCTATAATCCATGATTCGTTTGGAAAGCACTTCTCCAATTCCGTTCACTTTCCTTAAATCCTCTTGACTTGCTTTGTTCAAATCCACTTTTCTTATTGGAGAATTTACTTTTTTGAATTCCGGTTTTGCTTCAGAAGCACTCGTCACCCAATCCGGGAATTTGAAATAAGGTGCCATAGTATTCAACAATGAATCTGAAACCATTGTGACCTGTTGGAATTCCTCTTTGGAATTCACCCATTCATCCTTACTTCTATAATCTAGCAACCTATCAATCTCCTCATTACTCATCCCCAAGACATATCCTTTATAATCTGTAATGAAGTTTGGATTGAATGGATATAGTTTAGGTTTTCTGTTTTCAATTTCAACAACTTTAAGCGACTCTATTTCCTTTTGAAACCTTTCTATACTTTCTGAATCAAACTCTATATCATTGTATGAAAAATCAACAAAAAAATAAACTAGTTGAAGTACTACAATTAAGATCAATAATGACAAAATCCCATTCCGTTGTTGTTTAGTGAACACGAAATGGGATTTTATATTTTTCATAATGAGTTACTTTTACATATGCTCGGTTAAATCTTCAGCACCTTCCTCCAAGGCTTCATGTTTCACCTCTATTGCATCATTATATTTATTAAGCTCTCTACGAATAATTGGCGCCAAGATTACTACCCCAATTATGTTGGGCACTACCATGGCAAAAATCATAGCATCGGAAAAGTCAATTACTGCACCTAAACTTATCGACGATCCAACTACAACAAAAACCAAAAACAGAATCTTATAAACCAAATCTGAAGTTTTACCTTTCCCAAACAAAAATACCCATCCTTGCATTCCGTAATAAGACCAAGAAATCATGGTTGAAAAGGCAAAAAGAATAACAGCCAATGTTAAAACTATTGAGAAATGAGGAATTACGGTATCAAAGGCCATAGCTGTTAATTCTACTCCCTCTTTAATTGGCACTCCATATTCCATGAACTGGCCATTGAAATTGGTAATTACAATTACCAAAGCGGTCATCGTACAAATAACTACGGTATCTACAAAAGGCTCCAAAAGAGCCACAATCCCTTCGGAAGCCGGATACTTTGTTCTTACTGCCGAGTGAGCAATGGCAGCCGATCCTACACCAGCCTCATTCGAAAAGGCTCCACGACGAATTCCTTGAATCATCACTCCAACAAGACCACCAGCAATTCCTAAGCCAGTAAACGCACCGTCGTAAATCAATCCAAAAGCGTCATCAATCAATGTAAAGTTAGCTCCTAAAATAATCAAAGCCGCCAACACATAAATTCCAGCCATAAATGGCACAATTTTTTCTGTTACCGAAGCAATTCTTTTAATACCTCCAATAATAACGATAGCTACAAGCCCCGCCATTACAAACCCAAAGTACATTCCCGCATCGTCGCTTTGCAAATCAAATAACTTGGTAAACTGAGCCGCTGCTTGGTTAGCTTGGAACATATTACCGCCTCCAAAAGATCCACCAATAACAAACACAGCAAATAGGATAGCCAAGATTTTACCAAAACCAGCCATTCCTTTTTCCTTAAGTCCTTTGGTTAAATAGTACATTGGTCCCCCATAAACGGTTCCATCTTTGGCTACATCTCTATATTTCACCCCCAAAGTACATTCTGCAAATTTGGAAGCCATCCCTAAAAGACCTGCCACTATCATCCAAAACGTTGCCCCTGGACCACCTATTGATAAGGCTACAGCCACACCTGCAATGTTTCCTAGACCTACAGTAGCAGACAAAGCGGCAGTTAATGCCTGAAAGTGAGTTACCTCGCCGTCAGCACTGTCGTCCCTTAAAGTTTCAATAATATTTTCGTGTTCATTAGGAGTAGAATCCCCATATAATGTATCGGCACCATGCTTTTCGATATCCTCATACTTTCCTTGTACTACTCTTATTGCTGTACGGAACCCCCTAATATTTATAAATTTGAAATAAACGGTGAAGTATAGCGCTCCCCCCACCAATACAATAAGTACCCAAGGAATGCTGAAGGTTTCAGAGAATGGAATTTCATAAAAAATTCCTTCTACAAACCACCCTGTATATTCTTTGAATATAGCATCAATTTTTTCGGATGTTGTTTGTTGAGAAAAGGTTAAGATAGGTAATAAAACTGAAAGTAATGATAGAAGATATTTCTTCATATGAATGTTTAAATTTAGTTATTTCTTAATCAATTATTGTTAGGTTTGCCAATATGCTAAAAAAAATCGAACTAATAAAGCTATCGTCGTTAAAATGAAAATTAACTACCTGATATTGTACACCGAATTTAGCTTTTGAATTTGCTCTGGTCTACCTAAAACAATGATTTTAGAGTGCGCTCCCAATTTCATTTCGGCCTCTGGGTTTACAATATACTCTCCTTCCCCTGTTTTAAACCCAATAATGTTACACCCTGTCTTGTTTCTTAAATCCAAATCCCTAATCGTCTTTTCATCAGCATCACTGCACAACCTGGATACTTCTATCTCTTCTATGTTAACATTGGATTTTCCAACTATGGAAAGATTGTCGATAAACTCAATCAAATCTGGAACCACAACCAACGAGGCCATGTGGTCTCCTCCAATTTTATCGGGAAGGATTACATTATCTGCCCCTGCCAATTTCAATTTATTATAGGTTGTCTCCTGCGAAGCCCTACTAATGATTCTCAAGTCCTTATTGATTTGTCTCGCGGAAAGCACCACAAACAAATTATCGGCGTCATTTGGCAATGCCGAAATCAACGTACTTGCCCTGTTGATTCCTGCCCTATGGAGTACTTCATCCTCATTTGCATTACCGTGAATGAAATTTACCAAGTCACTTTCAAACTTATCAATAAGTTCCTTATTCTGCTCAACGACCACAAATGGCTTTTTGTAGGCTATCAACTTTTTGGCTGCTTGTGTACCATTACGGCCATAACCACAAATAATGATATGGCCCTGAAGTTGGTCAATTCGCTTTTGCATATTCTTTTGTTTTAATTCTTCAAAACTATTTTGGCTCAACAAATACTCGGTCAATACACTAATTACATATCCTACAATTACAATACTTGTCAAAATCAAAAATACTGTAAACACCTTAGATTGATCGTCCAAAGGCCTAACCTCTCCAAAACCTACCGTAGTAATGGTAATAACGGTCATGTAAAGAGCATCTATCCAGTTGTAACCAGAAATAACACGAAAACCAAACATACCAGCAAAAACCAAGACAGCCAATAGCATTACCGCTATGGTTATTTTAGATTTAGCAAGGCGAAGTAAAGCACTGTTCATAAATTATAGATCAAAAACCGAAGAGCGCTTAGTGTATACTAAGTCCTTAACACGCATCAGAAAGGAAAGAAACAAATACAACGCAAAACCAAAGCCCAAGGTAACGAAAGTAAGGTAGATAAATGATGTTCTCACCACTTTAGCTCGAATACCCAAACGATCTGCAATACGCTGACAAACATAATAGCCATGTTTCTGAAAATGCAGTAATATCTTGTAGAATATATTCATTAAAACAAATTTGATGATTTTAACTCATAAAAAAAAGCCACTTTCAAAAAAGTGGCTTTTTAAAACTTCATATAATTTTACAAATGAATAATAGCATCATCATTTCCATCTGGGTCACCAATTACCGTACCATCTGTGGACGGAGTTCCCAGCAACAGGACACCTGCTGCATGTGGTGCCGCCATGGAAGTTCCGCTAATACTATTATATCCACCATTTTTCCAAGTAGAATAGACACCCACGCCTGGAGCACAATAATCTACTGGAGGGTTTCCATAGTTTGAAAAATAAGCCCAATTATCATCAGAATCCATAGCTGAAATTGTGTAGATATTATCACCATTGACTCTTGCTGGAGAATGACTGTTGGCATTGTTGGATTCATTTCCTGCCGCTAGTACAAACTTCACCCCAGATTCGGCTGCAGCTGTCATTACAGCATTATCTAAAGTCAATGATATTCCGCCTCCTAAGCTCATATTAGCAACATCCCCTACTTCGCCTGCTGCCTTAACATAGTCTACGCCCGCAATAACTCCCGACAAGGATCCACTACCTCTACGATCCAACACACGTACCGCTACAACAGTAGTCCCTGGTGCCACTCCAACAGAACCAATATTATTGTCTATCGCTGCTATAGTACCCGCTACATGGGTCCCATGACCATTTTGATCATCAGGACTATTGGCACCGCCTCCTCCAGAAAGGAAAGATTGGCTTCTATCTACATCAACATTCAAATCTGGGTGATCTAAATCAATCCCTGAATCAATTACCCAAGCAGTATGCGTTGAAGCGGTAGCACCACCACCCACTCTTATCGTTCCATAAGGTACCTTTTGAGACTCTGTAGTCCCTGAACCACCTCCTCCAGGCTTACCTTTATACGGTGAAATACTTATGGTATAATCTTGCTCAATTCTCAACACTCTAGGATCATTTCTTAGTTGCTCCAACTGTAATTCGGTTAAATTTGCGCTAAAGCCCTTTACGGCATGTCCAAAAGTTTCCTTTATATTAGAACCTTCCAACCCGATTGTTTTGAACTCATTTAAAAACGAATGTTTTAAAACATCCATTTGCGCAATATAGCCCTGTAGTGTTTTTACCTTTGGCAAAGCAGCCATTCTTTGGTTGGCATTGTTATAAACAACAATATAACTTCCTGGAATCACTTTTGACTCCATATAAGAGACGGTTTGCACCTCTTCATTTTGCTCGGGAGAATCCGGTTGACAATTGAAAAGTGTCAAACCCAAAGTCCCAATCAACGAATACCTGAAAATTGATTTTAGCTCCATAATATTTAATATTTACCCAGTTTAAATGTTAAAATATTTAACAATTTAAAATTTTAATCATAAAAACCAATAAAATAAATTCTTTAAAAAGAAGGTTTTTAGACCAACTGCAGTATATTGGCCCCAATGGCACAATCCAAACACTTTTGCTTGTCGCAGTAATTGCTTTTTAATTGAATTAAAGCCTGTGATTGTAATGCATTTTTAGTTTTCACCCCTAAATTGGCAAAAGCAGACAGCAAACTATTGTGTTCAGTATGGATTTGTTGAGCTAGCTGAACAAGACTATCAACCTCTTTTCCTTTGGTTTTGGAGTATGCAAATTTTAAGGGGATAATGGTATTGATAAGCAATAAATCAACAAAGGTTTTGGTTAATCGTTTTTTGGATGTTTTGGACGTTTTGCAAAAAGTATAATGAGTTTCCCAATATGAAGAGGTTTTACAGTCTAAGACCTTATAATAATCGTCAAGAGAGGTAAGCTCCATTAATTTTGAAAACAGCTGTTTTTCTCGAGAATAGAGATTAGCCAATTGTGACAATCTTACGGTTGGAAAATTAGGAGGTCGTAATCTAAAAAATTGTGGATCGACAACCGGCGCATTGGAAAGCTGGAATTTTTGCTTTATAAAACTATACTCGTTCTTCAGCCTTAAATAATAAGCGTCTTCAAATTCACTGTCCAACCAACCACACTGCCCAAAGAAAAGTGCTTCCAAACCAAATTGATTGCTCTGTAATTTTCGTACCACAGAAAAATCTACAGATTGTGCCAAACTGAAAAATGCCTCACCATTGACCTTTAATCCAAAATTTTTAGCCAACATTTTGAACAATACTGCTTCCCAATCATTTTTAGAATTTAAAAGCAGCGAATCAATAGTTTCACATTTCTGTGCCAACCGTTCAACATACAAACGCTCCAACCAATTGTTTAAAACAAACCCATCGGTTTTGGACAGATCGTCTTCACAATAAATCCATTTATTTCCTTTGGAATACAGTTTAACATAAGTATTAAACAAAGTTGTATCTACAGTATCCTTCAATTGTAATGTTGGGATTTCAGAATTGTCCTTTCTAAAAATTTCGGTATCATGTTCCCAGACCACATGCAAAATCACATTGTCATAAGCCTTGTCCTGCTCGTGTCCATGCACATACCAATCGGAAGATTTTACATGCACCTCAACATTACCAGCCCATAGCTGCTCCCCAATTTTAATCTGTGCGTTAAAAAAATCGGGGCCGGAATCTGTATTGTACTGCCCTACATGCAAGGGGGCCACAGTTTCCCCTGAGGTGGTTTTCAGGTTCTGTGCCTTGCGGATTTTATATTTCCATAGATAGTGTAGAAAATCTTCTTGCATCTCTTAAAAATAAGAAATATTTAAATGAAATAACTGGGAACCCTCTTTACCTGTTATAGATTAATCAAAAATCATTAGTATATTTTTTTGTATTATTTTAGAATATTCATTTTATTATGAAATACATAAACCAACTAGATAGCCTTAGAGGCATTGCTGTACTCTTCGTAATCGTCCACCATTGGAAGCCAGAAATTAACCTCAATAGATTTTCCATTGGAGCTATTGGGGTCGACATGTTCTTTGTCCTTAGTGGTTTTTTAATTTCAACCATTTTGTTAACCGTCAAGGAAAAATCTAAAAAAAATAATACCCCAATAAAAAATCTTTTTAGAAATTTTTATTTTAGAAGAATGCTGAGGATTTTCCCTATTTACTATATGGCTATCCTATTCGCTCTTATATTTAAAAACAAAATAAACTATTACACCGATTTAGAGACGCTTACACCATACCTGCTTTCTTTTTCTGTAAATTTCTTCTATTACATAAGCCAAAGTTGGGGAGGATTATTCTCCCATTTTTGGTCAATAGCTGTAGAGGAACAATTCTACCTCATCTGGCCGTGGATTTTAATCTTTTTCAATAAAAGAATCTTACCTTATGTAATAGGTTTGTTTATTTTAATTGGCATTTTGACTCAGTTCCTTATTCTAGAACAGAACAACTTTACTCCTATTTTGACTTTTACCTGTTTTGATGCCTTTGGTTTAGGAGGACTTTTAGCATACTTTTTTATTTACTATCCACAGAAACTACCTCTAATATTTAAGACTTCATTATACGTAAGCATTGTAGTATTCATTTTGTTTCTTATTTACCACTTGGATCCCTTTAGAATTTTAAATTGGTCCAAATTTCCAACAAGAACAACAACATCTATAATCACCTTTTCTATAATCACCTACTTAATCCTTAACAAGGAAAAACCCGAAAACCTACGATTCAAGATCATTTTTAACAATTCTTCATTAATTTGGATAGGCAAAATAAGTTATGGTATTTACATTTTTCATCATTTTGTACCTGAAATTTTTGGACCATTTTTATTCAACGAAAATTATATAATGCCAAAAAAATTGCATTTCTCCTTTCAATACGTAATTATGATAGCTTCTTATTTCTCGATTACGTTAATTGTATCCTATTTATCTTATATCGTAATAGAACAGCCATTTTTAAGATTAAAAAAGTACTTCAATTACCAACAAATTATTCCAAAAACCCCATTTTCCTCATCCAGTCATTATTGAACATCTTCCCAACATATCGACTGCCATGGTCGTGAAACAGTACCACTACCACATCGTCTTTGGTAAAATGCTCCTTCAATTGCAGCAGTCCTTTTACGGCTGCTCCAGCAGAATTCCCAAGAAACATCCCTTCTTCACGAGCTAATAATTGGGTATAAATAGCAGCATCCTTATCGGTCACTTTGGTAAATCCATCAATAATACTAAAGTCTACATTTTTTGGCAGAATATCTTCCCCTATTCCTTCTGTGACATAAGGATAGATTTCCTTCTCATCAAAAATGCACGTTTCATGATATTTTTTAAAAACACTGCCATAGGTATCAATTCCCCAGACCTTAATATTGGGATTTTGTTCCTTTAAATAACTCCCTACACCTGAGATAGTGCCTCCAGTACCGACTCCCACAACAAAATGCGTTACTTTACCATCCGTCTGTTTCCAGATTTCAGGTCCTGTACTTTCGTAATGTGCTTTGGTATTACTAGGGTTATCATATTGATTGACATACCAAGAATTTGGAATTTCTTTTGCCAATCGTTTCGCTACTGAATAATAACTTTGGGGATCGTCAGGAGCCACAGCTGTTGGGCACACTACTACTTCTGCTCCCATCGCCCTAAGTACATCCATTTTTTCCTTGGACTGCTTGTCGTTGATCACAAAAATACATTTGTAACCTTTTACAATGGCTGCTAGTGCCAATCCCATTCCAGTATTTCCGGAAGTTCCTTCAATAATAGTGCCTCCAGGTTGCAGTCTTCCATCTGCTTCGGCATCTTCTATCATCGTTAAGGCCATTCGGTCCTTTACGGAATTTCCGGGGTTAAATGTTTCGTATTTTGCCAATACCAAACAAGGCAATTCTGCGGTAAGTTTATTGAGTTTTACCAAAGGGGTGTTCCCAATGGTTCCTAAGATATTTTCTGCGTAGTCCATGCTTTAAAATTACCATAAATAAACAAATGGCAAAAGTTAAAGATTTCTATTTCTAAGCATTATTCAAACCTGATGGCTTTGACTGGAGAAATTCTAGTAACAATATATGAAGGCACCAACAACATGAGCATACAGGCTAAAAAACAGCCTATATTAAGCAACAATATATTTTTAAGACTCACGTAAACTGGAATAGTCGTCATATAGTATTGTTCAGGGTTTGGGAATTGCAAAACACCAAAATAATATTGGATAGCCAAAAGTGACAGCCCAATTAAATTTCCCCAAAACAACCCTAAACCTACCAAATAAGTGGCATTGTATAGAAACACTTTTCGAATGCTCCAATTGGAACTTCCTAAGGCTTTTAAAATCCCAATCATTTGGGTACGTTCCAAAATCAATACCAAAAGCGCCGTAATCATATTGATACCCGCCACGATAATCATGATTCCAATAACCCCATAGGTATTATTATCGAAAATATTGATCCATTCAAAAATTGAAATGTATTTCTCGGTAATCGTTTCCGCATTAAGATTGGATGGTGTTGCCTCATAAATCTCTAGTCCCTTTTCTTCAATTTGATCAAAATCATCAATAAACACCTCAAAATTCCCAACTTGATCTGCCTGCCATTTGTTAAGCCTTTGTACTTGCTTCAGGTCGCCAATAATAAAGGTCTTGTCAAAATCCTGAAACCCGGAATTATAAATTCCTACCACCGTAAACTTTCTGATATTAGGGATTTGATTGGCATCCTCCTTTCCAAACACCATCTGAAAAGAATCTCCCACTTCAAACTTTAACCTATTGGCAATGTATTGAGATATCAACACCTCATTCCCCATCTGCTCACCAAATTCTGGCAAACGTCCTTCAACCAAAAAATCCTGGATATATTTCCAATTGTAGTCCTGCCCTACACCTTTCAACACCACCCCTTCAAAATCGGTTTCGGTACGGATGACACCAAACTTCTTGGCCACGCCTTGCACATGCGAAATGCCCTCTATTCCCTTAAATTCCGGATAAAACTCTTGATTTAAAGATACTGGTATTTCTGACTCATCAGAGACATTGGTATCATAGTTGGAAATGGTGACGTGCCCATTAAAAGCCACAACTTTATCGCGTATCTTTTTTTGAAGTCCCAACCCAGTGGCCACGGCAATGAGCATAACGATAATTCCTATGGCTATGGCGGTAATGCCAATTTTTATAATTGGGGCCGAAACACTACTTTTATACGCTTTACTGCCAATAATGCGTTTAGCTAAGAAAAATTCGTAATTCAAAATACTTTTATGCGATTAACCGTTTTCAAAAATACAGTTTTATTATTTGTTTTAATAGCGTTTTCCTGTGGAAACATCGCCACTTCCGAAGCTGGCGCCAACGCTTCCAATTTTTCAGACTTTAGTTATACCTCCAAGGAAGTTGACCTTGATGCTCCCATTGCAGTTGGGGCCAACCAAACCGAAGCCTACTTACCTTTATTACAAGGAAAAAAAATTGGGATTGTGGCCAATCAAACCTCTGTAATCTTCCATAAAAAGGGCTACACCCATTTGGTGGATTCTTTAGTTGCCTTAAAAACAAATGTCGTAAAAGTATTTGCTCCAGAGCATGGCTTTAGAGGCACTGCCGATGCCGGAGAACATGTAAAAGACGGCATCGATTCCAAAACCAAATTACCAATCTTTTCTCTTTATGGAAGCAACAAAAAGCCATCAGCAACTCAATTGGAAGGTTTAGATTTAGTAGTTTTCGACATCCAAGATGTGGGGGCTCGCTTTTACACCTACATCTCTACCTTACATTATGTCATGGAAGCTTGTGCCGAACAGAATATCCCTGTGCTGATTTTGGATCGCCCTAACCCTAACGGACATTATATAGACGGCCCAATTTTAGAAAAAGAATACAAAAGTTTTGTAGGCATGCATCCTGTACCAGTGGTACACGGAATGACCATTGGGGAATATGCCAAAATGATCAATGGCGAACATTGGCTGGACAATGGAGTTACGTGTGATTTGGCGGTAATTCCGGTTCAGAATTATACACATCAAAGAAGCTATAGTCTTCCCATTGCGCCGTCTCCAAACTTACCTACCGATAAAGCAATTAACCTATACCCTAGCCTTTGCTTTTTTGAGGGCACCAATGTAAGTGCTGGCCGTGGCACCCCTAAACCATTTGAAATCTACGGAAGTCCATATTTAGATAAAGGCATGTACACATTTAAGTTTTTACCACAACCCAATGCTGGCTCCAAGCACCCTAAACATAAAGGGATGTTATGTTACGGCGAAAACCTAAGTGACTCTCCAAACTTAGCGCGTTTGGATTTGAATTACCTCATCAACGCCTATCAAAACACCATTGACAAACCGATTTTTTTCAATGACTTTTTTACCAAATTGGCGGGAACCAAAACCTTGCAAAAGCAAATTGAAGAACGTCACACGGCAGACGAGATCAAAAAAACTTGGGTGCGTGGCTTGAAGGCCTATAACCAAATGCGTCAAGCTTATCTAATTTATAAGTAATGACTATTCCTTGCTTAAAAGCTGAAGTGCACGTAACGGGTAATCGGTGATAATACTGTTGACCTTATAATCAATCATTCTTTGGATGTGGGCAGTTTCATTAACTGTCCAAGGAATGATTCTATAACCCGAAGCTTGATATTTGGCTACCACTTCTTTTGAAAGAAGTTCAAAATATGGGCTGATAATTTCTGGTTGAAAGCTGAGTTCCTTGAGTTTCTCTTCAATGGATTCTGTTTCATCTACCAAAAGCGCTACGGACATTTCTGGCGCTTGTTTTTTAACTTCTTCTAGAATTCTCACATCAAAGGACTGTAAGTTGCAGCGTTGAAACACTTGTTTTTCTTCAATATCCTTAAGCACCAATTGTACAAAATCTGCTGGATAGGGTGTGTATAGCACATCATAATCAGGTCTTGCCTTCAACTCAATATTATAGGCAATATGCCTATTTAAACTATCAGCCAAATCAAACACTTCAGTCATTAGTGGCTTAAAAGTTCGCATATTTTGTTGTTCCGGAAATCTTGGATGCTGTTTACTCCCACAATCGAATTGCCTTATGGAATCATAGGTCATCTCATACAGGTTATAAGCCATATCATCAACCAATGGAATTTCATTACTGAAGGGATCCAAACAATAAAACCGACTGATAAAAGGCTCGTGCGACACCACGACCTTTCGGTCTTTGGACACCACCACATCCATTTCCAAAGTTTGTACACCAAGCTCAACGGCTCTTTTAAATGCCGGAAGTGAATTTTCTGGGAGCACTCCCCGGCAGCCTCTGTGGCCCTGTACCCCGATGGATTGTTTAGCACTACAATTGATCATAATTGCGAAAAGTAAGAAATGACAGGCTACTTTATAAATCTTCATTGATTGGTAAAATTGTGGGCTTTTTGTATTTCTGAAAAGGTTGTGTCAACAAATTCCCCAAATTGCCATTCTCTTCTTCATTTGGAAATACATCCACGCCATACACCAATTTATCTCTATCCAATTCCATATACGTTCCCAATAAACGGTCCCAAATGGAAAAAATATTTCCATAATTGGAATCCGTATAAGGCAACATATAATGGTGATGCACCTTATGCATATCTGGGGACACAAAAAAATAACTTAAGAATGTATCCAAACGTTTAGGCATTTTAATATTAGCATGTGTCCATTGGGTAAACACAACCGAAAGCGATTGGTAAATAAACACCAAAGCAATGGGAGTGCCAATAACCACTACCCCAAACAGGGTAAACACAAACCGAATGACACTTTCTATGGGGTGGTGACGATTGGCCGTAGTGGTATCTACATTATGATCGGTATGATGAACGAGATGCACCATCCACAAGGGTTTTACTTTGTGCTCTACATAATGTGCCAAATAGGCGCCAAAGAAATCCAGCAACAACACGCCCAAAAGCGCATACAACCAAAGCGGCATCTCTGGCAGCCAATTCAAAATCCCGAAGTTATGCTCTTGGACCCAATTGGCTGTTTTGAACAACAAAAAAGCCAAAAGCAAATTGACCAACGCGGTAGTTGCCGTAAAAAACAAATTGGGGATGGCATGCCGCCATTTGTGGTACTTGAATTGAAATAAAGGCACAGCGCCTTCCAACATCCAAAAGAAGGCAATCCCTCCAACCAAAATAATACTTCGGTGGAGCGAAGGGATGGTTTCGAAGTAATCAATAATAGATTCCAAGGAGAAAAGTTTTGAATAAAGATACTAAAAATGCTTTCTCCTAAACTTCCTTTTATCGAGAATCCCCTAAAGCTTAATACGCTTTTTCATTTCCTCCACAATATTGAAAGCGGCAGGGCAAATGGCTACATTCTTTAACGTGAGATTGGAGATTTGTTGGAACTTTTTTCTATCGGTATGGGGATACTCCCTGCAGGCTTTGGGCCTTACTTCATAAATGGAACAATAATTGTCTGCTCCCAAAAACGTACAAGGTACACTTTGCAACACGTAGTCATTATCTTCGTCTACCCTTAAAAATTCATCGATAAATTTGGATGGTTTCATACGGAAATGCTTTGCAATCCTGTCCACATCCTTGTCCGTAAATAAAGGTCCCGTGGTTTTGCAGCAATTGGCACATTCCAAACAATTGGTGCGTTCAAACTCTTCCTCGTGCAACTCCTGCATGATATAGTCCAATTGCTTAGGTGGCTTTTTTTTAAGTTTGGCAAAGAAGGTTTTGTTTTCCTTATGTTTATCTTTGGCCTGTTTTGGTAGATTTTTGATGATGTCTTCCATGCTGCAAAAATAAGAAACTCCTAAGATACCATCACCAAGCACCCAACTATTAACAGTACTGCTATGAAAGATTTATTTGGACAAGCCCTTTTGGATTACCACCAAGGTAATTACACCGAAGATTTGATTACCTCTACCAACATTTCGGAGGAAGATGAACTGCCGCTTCCTTATCTCTTCAGAAGTTATAAAGACATGCCCAAATTGGAGCAAAAAGCCCTGCATCTTGCCAAAGGAAACGTCTTGGATGTAGGTTGCGGCGCAGGTGGTCACAGTTTGTATTTACAGGAAAAAGGACTAAAAGTTAAAGCCATCGATATTTCTGAAGGAGCCGTTACCGTTGCCAAAGATAGAGGTGTTACAAATGCTGAAGTTCTTCCTGTTCTGAAAGAAACCGAAACCTTTGACACTATTTTGCTGTTGATGAACGGCACGGGAATTTTCCAAGAACTTTCCCAAGTAGCTACCTACCTAAACCATTTAAAATCCCTAATGAATCCAAATGGGCAAATTTTAATCGACTCTTCAGACATCAAATATATGTATGAAGACGAAGATGGTGGTTTGTGGATTGACACCAATGCCAATTATTATGGTGAACTGGATTACTTTTTAAGCTACAAAGGTGAAAAGGAACTTCCCATGAAATGGCTGTACCTTGACTTCAATAGGCTCTACACCGCCTGTACTTCCGTTGGACTAAAATGTGAACTCGTAAAGGAAGGAGACCACTTTGATTATTTGGCGAGACTCTCGAAATAAAAAAGCGGCCATTCTATAGAAAATGGCCGCTTTTTTTAAGAAGGTAAAACTATTATTTATTATTCCTCATATACTATATCAAATTCTCCATTTGTTATAACTCCTATCTGCTCATAACTATTGGAATCAATTAAAACAGCTTCAAACGTACCTGTCATGCTTCTGTTTTCAACATCATGGGTTAAAATTGTAATACTTCCACTTTCAACATAAGAAACAGAGGTGTTTGAATGGTTCATTATGATTCTATAATCACCAAAAGAACTAAAGTCAAAAGTCCCAACTTCAGTATCTGGAGAAAACGACAGACCAATGCCTGGCTTCCCTGATTTGTTTAGATTTATTGTGATTAATTCTGTAGTCAGTATAGAACTTCTATTCACACTCACATTTGTAGGATCATATGCTTCCCCGTCCAAATCTAAATTGGCTGTCCCTCCTGAAAAGTCTGAAGGAAGATCTGTTGAATAAGGAATATTATTGAAAACTCCATTTTCAAACTCCATAGTCTCTCCCGTGTATGAGACTGTTCCTGTAAAACTAAAAGTTCCCGATACTGTCTGATTTTCTGTATCTATTTCTGTAATAGTTAAAGTCCCACTACCTGGCACATTAGGATTCCCGATGTAACTCAAATATTGGCTACTCTCTTGCGGTCTATACACCATTGCCGGTGTAGTTAAATGATCCGCTGCATTTCCTGTTATTTCATAAATACCTTCTTCTGCGGTAAGCACTGAAAGATTGAAAAAATTATCCAAATTTTCATCTGAAGCTTGAATCGCTAGCGTGCCATTGTAAATAATTGCCGAAGTAACTTCTGCATTATAGTTTTCTCCATCAATTTTTACGGAGAAAGAATTTGAATTACTATCACCATCACTTCCACTATCGCATGAAAATATTGTGACAATTGCTAATAAGAAAACTGCTTTTAATGTTTTTTTCATAATAAGTTGGTTAAAATTTTTAACCAAAAAAAGACAATTATGATATAAAATACAATAAAAACTTACAAATAATTCAATTATCTTACAAAACAAACGAAATAATCTCACTTCAATAATTTACAAGCCTATGATCTTCAAATCTTTAATCAACACACTAAAGTTTTATATTTCCTTGATTGAAAATGAAATACGCAAAGATGTTTAATTATCAAAATTGTATCCAAAAGCCATAGTAAATTCTACATCAAATATCTTCCATAACTAATTTTTAATGACTTTCAAAAACCGCTCTCCTTTAGCAGTCTTTACCTGCACGGTATACATCCCTTTTGACAGGTTGGATACATCACATTGAAAATCCCCCGCCCCTTGGGTAAAGGCCTGTTGCATTACCACCCTTCCCTGAAGGTCATAGATGGCTATTAACAAAAGGGATTCATTAGTTTCAAAATGCAGCACATTTGATACAGGGTTGGGATACACCGACACAATTCCCTCTTTTGAAATCTCCTCAATCGATAGGGCATCTTCCACAACCGTAGTAGCATTATTGGTATGTATAGCGGCATTGTAATCAAAGTAAATCTCAGCCTCATTGCTAAATTCATCCCCTGGCTGCAAAGTGGACAAGGTCTTTAGTTTGAAAGCCACAAAACCATCATTAGTGGCATCTTCAAAAGGAAGGTTGATATCCTCAAAAATAAACTCCACCTTATTGCCATCTGTGATACATGTGTAAAACTCATGACTCGCGTCCAAAGGCATTAACGAAGACACGTCATATTTATCGGTATCTATATAATCCTTCACCACTACATTGATGGCGCTGGCGGTTCCTGTATTTTCAAAACGTACCACATAAGTAACATAATCCCCAACTTGGGATTCGGTAATGCTTGCGCCCTCAAGGCAGGTCTTGTCATTAGGATCGAAAGAATTGACAACGGTCTGAAACAAACTGGCTGTATTGTCTTCAGGAGTTTCATCCGTCCCCTCAAATTCCAATGCAGCCGTAAACTCCAAAACCTCTCCTCCCATTAAAGGGAAATTAGTATCGGTTGGCGTATTGAGAAGCATGGTGATATAAAACTGTTCGGTTTGGAAAGGGGCAAGATCCACAAAATCCCATAACAGCTCGCCTTCATTTTCATTGGTTGATACTGGCGTAGTTTCCATTTCGGACATGACATTGGCATCAAAGTTAAAAGTGACCTCACCCGACAAAGTAGTTGTTCCCTTATTCTTGCAGATGACTTTATAATCCGCCTCAAAACCTGGTCTTGCTTGATTCAAAGGAATTACAGAAACCTCCAAATCATTAAAATCACCATTGGGAGTGATACAAAAATCCTGAACAACATCGGTTGGATCAGTGATAAAATCAACTGTAAAACTTTCTGGCTCCACCGAAAAATAGGCCTCATTTTCCAATTGAGGTGTGATGACATAGCTGCCCTCTGGCATATGTGTTTCATACACCCCCATAGTATTACTATAGACCATATTTGTATTGTTTCCGTAAACTACATCAAGCTTCAAATTTGGAAATTTCACATCTCCTTCATCACATCCATCAAGATTCATATCAACTAAAACTTCTCCTTCTAAAGTAAAAAACGTACTTCCAGGTGTGAATGAACAATACTCTGTAAAAGTGACAGGATGCTCTAACTCAAGTTCAATTTGATTGGAAAAATTTGAAACCGCTTCATTCACGCACATGTATTCCAAATTAGGAAGGTTTTGTATCATTAAGCCCGGCACAGGATAGTCTGGAAATAAGGCATATGTATTCCCATTTTTTAAATTGATATAGTTCAAATTTTCGTTGTCCTGTATTGACACCATATACAAATCATGCAAGTTACTAAGGTTTAATTCATAAATTCCAGGGTTCTCATCACAATAAAAATGTGTAATGGAGTTATTATTACTCACATCTACTTCCTCTAAATTTGGATTATTTGTTAGATAGAGATCAGTAAGTGCCTGATTGGATGAAATGTCAAAATTGGTTATCTCAGCCCCATTCAATGATAAATTTTCCAAACTTACCAAGCCTTCTAGGTCAATTGCGTCTAATGGCACGTTATAAAAATGAAGTATTTCCAAAACAGTTAGCCCCTCTAAATTAATAGAAGATACATTTTGAAAATTCTGTACCCACAAATATTTTAGATTCACAAAAGTCTCTATACCAGTTAAATCTGAAACATTAGTGGTTTCATCCCAATAATCCCCAAGTTTTAAAGACGTTACACCTAAGGCTTCTTCAACTTCTATTTCGCCATTATCATTTGTATCTGCATCAACATCTCCAACCCCATCCTCATCAAGGTCAACACAATTTGAAGTGGTTAAATAAGTTTTAAAATTGGTATCTGGAATATCTACGATTTGAGCGTTTGCCGACATCATACATAAAAAAGAAATAAGCACTAAGTAGATTTGCTTCATGGTCGGATATTTTTTAATTTTTAATGACTTTCAAAAACTGCTCTCCTTTTGCAGTCTTTGCTTGCACGGTATACATCCCTTTGGACAGGTTGGATACATCACATTTAAAATTCCCTACTCCTTGGGTTATGTCTTTTTGTTTCACCAACCTTCCCTGAAGGTCATAGATGGCTAATGACAGAAGGGATTCACTAGTTCTAAAATTCAGCACATTTGACACAGGGTTGGGATACACTGATACAATTCCTTCTTTTGAAATCTCCTCAATCGATAGGGCATCTTCCACAACCGTAGTAGCATTATTGGTATGGATAGCGGCATTGTAATCAAAATAAATTTCGGCTTCATTGCTAAACTCATCCCCAGGCTGCAAAGTGGACAAGGTCTTTAGTTTGAAAGCCACAAAACCATCGTTGGTGGCATCTTCAAAAGGAAGGTTGATATCCTCAAAAATAAACTCCAATTTATTGCCTTCTGTGATACGTGTGTAAAACTCATGACTAGCATCCAAAGGCATTAACGATGACACGTCATACTTATCGGTATCTATATAATCCTTCACCACCACATTGATGGCGCTGGCGGTTCCTGTATTTTCAAAACGTACCACATAAGTAACATAATCCCCAACTTGTGATTCGGTAATGCTTGCCCCCTCAAGGCAGGTCTTGTCATTAGGATCGAAAGAATTGACAACAGTTTGAAATAAGTTAGCTGTATTGTCTTCAGGAGTTTCATCCGTTCCCTCAAATTCCAATACAGCCGTAAACTCCAAAACCTCTCCTCCCAATAAAGGGAAATCAGTATCGGTTGGTGTATTGAGAAGCATGGTGATATAAAACTGTTCGGTTTGGAAAGGGACAAGATCCATAAAACCCCATAACAGCTCGCCTTCATTTTCATTGAATGATACCGGCGTAGTTTCCACTACGGACATGACATTGGCATCAAAACTCAAAGTGACATCACCAGATAAAGCAGTTGTTCCCTTATTCTTGCAGATGACTTTGTAATCAGCTTCAAAACCTGGTCTTGCTTGGTTCAAAGGAATTAAAGAAACCTCCAAATCATTAAAGTCACCAATGGGCGTGATACAAAAATCCTGAACCACATCTATTGGATCAGTAATAAAATCTACTGTCAAACTTTCTGGTTCCACTGTAAAATAGGCATCATTTTCCAATTGAGGCGTGATGACATAACTTCCTTCTGGTAAAGGAATGCTATAATTGGCACCCAAACTATTCCCATAATTATAAGAGACATCCTCTACCGTACCATTTGAAATGTGCATTGGTAAATTATAATAGGGAGTATCTGCCTCATCACACCCATCCCCATTATAATCGATATAATTTTGTCCACTCACTGTGAACTTTGAACCTCCCGGTATAAAATTGCAGTACTCGGTAAAGTTTACAAAATTGTCCAAAGACTCTGTAATTCCTATAGCAACACCTGAATTAAGATTGTCCACACAAACCAATTCTAGGTTTGGCAAATCAAAGACTTCCATATGAGTATCTGGATCTGCAAAAGGTGGAATTTCCCATAAAAACTGATTATTGGTTCCGTTTTTAAAATTTAAATACGCTAGGTTTTCATTTGAGGCAATTTGAATTTGATTATATTCATAACTGTCAGGTTTGTTGTACCCCCCCATATCCAATTCAGAAAGAATTGGATTGGAATGACAAAAAAATCCTTCGGCAGTAAAGTCCTCTCCCAAATCAATGGTTTCTAGGAGTTCATTAAAATAAATCATTACATATTGAATAGTAATTTCCGAGTTAAAATATAGATTGACAATATCAGTATTATTGATACCTAACATAATCAAATCTCCTAAACTACTGGTATCCAAACTCTCAATTCCCACATTTCCCAATATTAAATACTCTAAAGATTCATAATTTAAAGGAAGCGTATTCAAATTGGGTTGATCATTAACATCAAAGTAAGTAAGGTTTGTAAGTGCTGCTAACCCTGTAGGATCTACAATACTCATCTCATCAATCTCAACTTCATTAGTCCCTAAAGATTCCAACTTTAATTTAGTTACCGCCAATGCTTCGGAAACTTCAATAAATCCATTATTATTAGTGTCCACATCGGTATTATAGGTGCCATCTCCATTACTATCAACGCAGTTGGTGTTTATCAAAATATTCCTTAAGTTTTGGTCGGGTACATATACAAATTGAGCGTTTGCCGTTGCCCAAAAAAGACAACAAACAAAAAAAAGGTAGACTTGCTTCATGGATGGTTAATTTTCCTACAAAATAGAAAATATTTGAATACCATAAAACTTTAAAGACCGGAAGTTTAACAAAACTCTAAATTCCTTCTTTACAACAACCTATGAAACCAAATTATGCACTTTTTGGATTAGATTTTTTTTACAATTCTGAAAAACCTATCTCCTATTCTGCGACATTTCCAGATACAATTCTTCTACTTTGGCCCTTGCCCAAGGTGTTCGTCTAAGAAATGTCAAACTTGATTTAATGGAAGGATTATGTGTAAAGCAGCGAATATTGACCATATACCCCATGTACTCCCAACCATAATGTTCCTGAAGTTCAGTCACCATTTGTTTTAAAGTGATACCGTGTAATGGGTTATTGGGCTGCTCCATGATTTCAAAAATTAGTTACGGGATTCGTTGGATCGTCTTCCTCTATAACGTTTTGGCTTTTTATTTTTGGATGTGGCCTTCTTTGCCCCTTCACTTTTAGAATTCCCTTGGCCAGTTTTTGGTCGGCGTGATTTCTGATTTCTGTTCCCTTGCCCAGGTTTAATAGGCTCTGTAGACGCATTAGGATCAGGTTCAAAGCCTTCCAATATTTCCACAGGAATCTTCTCTCCTACCAACTTTTCTATGTCCTTCAAATAGGAGGTTTCATCAGCGCTTACCAAAGAAATGGCCTCACCACTAGCACCAGCTCTACCAGTTCTTCCTATACGATGGACGTAATCTTCAGAAATATTTGGCAGTTCAAAGTTTACCACATGAGGCAATAACGGAATGTCTAATCCTCGGGCTGCAATATCCGTTGCCACCAACACATTGATGCTCCCATCCTTAAAGCCTGCCAAAGCCTTGGTGCGAGCTCCTTGACTTTTATTACCATGGATAGCCGCTGCCGTAATACCGCTAGAAATCATCTTTTTGGCAAGTTTGTTAGCGCCATGTTTGGTACGGGTAAAGACCAAAACCTGTTGCCAATTTCCATCTTTGATCAACTTTATAATCAAGCCTGTTTTTTTGCCTTTGGCAACGCGATAGACTTTTTGATTAATCGCTTCGGCTGTTGAATTTTCCGGAGTTGCCTCCACTTGAACAGGGTGGTTCAAAATACTATGGGCCAATTTTTTGATATCCTTCGAAAAGGTAGCCGAAAACAATAAGTTTTGACGCTTGGCAGGAATCATTTTCATGATTTTTTCAATGTCGCGTAAAAAACCCATGTCCAACATGCGGTCAGCTTCATCCAACACGAAGAATTCCACTTTGGCCAAAGACAATAGCTTTTGATTGTGCAAGTCCATCAATCTCCCTGGAGTAGCAATCAATACGTCAACACCTCTTCTTAAGGTTGCCACTTGTGGATTTTGGTTAACCCCTCCAAAAATAACGGCAGATTTAATATCCAGAAACGTGCTATACTCTTTAACGTTATCATGTACTTGAGCCGCCAATTCCCGCGTAGGCGTCAACACCAAGGCACGAATTGGGCGATTTCTTAAAGGAGTCTCTTGAGACAACAAGTGCAACATTGGCAAAGTAAACCCTGCGGTTTTTCCGGTACCGGTTTGCGCCGATGCCAAGACATCTTTCCCTTCCAAAATAGATGGAATTGCTTTTTGTTGAATTGGAGACGGTTCGGTATATCCTTTTTTATCTACCGCTTTTAAGATGGCTTCTGTTAGCCCGAGTGCTTTAAATGACATATAAATTGTTTGGAAATGACAATCTATAGTGTAGCGTCATTCTTTTTATCAAGCGGCAAAGGTACGGTAATTTTTATTATGCTATTCCTCTACAAGAATTTGGTAAAGAATATAAATCCTAAAAAAACTCACGATACTGTAGCACCCTAAAATCGAAAGTGGTAAAGTCTGGATTTTTAGCTTTGAGTTGTTGATAAAGAGGCATACTCCCAATAGCTCTGTTGGCTGAACCAGAAGCTGAAGTCAAGGAAACCGTCTTAATCACCCGAACTTCTTCATTTTTATCTTTTAATTGAAATGAATGGATGCGTGGCACTTCGGTTTCTACAGACTGTAGTTTAATATCATATTCCTTGCAATGCCTTCTGAAGAAATATTCTGGGCCGTTCTTGCTATTCCCTCCTGTAAACAATAATGTGTTGATATTGGGGTATTTCTTTAAATAGCCAATTACATCCCTCAATTTGATATTGGTCATGCCCAAATCGGAAGCATCGAGTTTTTCCCGTTGGGCACTTTCCACAATATCACAAACCCCTATTTTATGTTGACGCAAGAACTGCTTACGCTCTTCCACAGCTGCGCGGGAATTGTCATAACGAAGATTCAGATTATGAATGACATCTATATACAACCACAAAGAGTTGTAATAACTTCCATAACAAAAGTCAACATCCTTTTCCAACAACTCACCCATTGAAAAACGTGGCGGCGGCAACGTACCCACAATGAGTTTGGTAGTATCTTCAAAAATAAAAGGCGGGTATGGATGTTGGTGCAGAAACAAATTTGCTTTTCATAGGTTTTTATTGTAATATAAAAGAAAATCCATTAACCTTAAAATCTAAATATTATGGGAAAAGGCGATATGAAAACCAAACGTGGCAAAATCCATCGAGGCACCCACGGTGTCCTGCGTCCTAAAATAAAGAAACGTCAAAAAACTGAAGACAAAATCAACGTGAACAAAAAATCTAAAGTTTAGCCTATCTGGTAAATACCAATTCGGTTTCAGAAGACATAGTTTCGCTATATCCATAGCCTTCATAATTGAAACCTTTTAAATCATCCAAGGTCTTGGCATCGGTATCAATAATATATCGCGTCATGTACCCTCTGGCCAATTTTGCAAAGGTCATGATCATCTTGTATTCGCCATTTTTGAAATCCTTGAATGTACAAGTAATTACAGGCACTTTTAGAGCTTTGGTATCAATAGCCTTAAAATATTCGTTGCTGGCAAGATTTACAAACAATTCCCCCTCTTCCAATTCATCATTTAGGGCATTGGTAATTTCCTTCTTCCAAAATTCATAGAGGTTTTTGTTCTTTCCTACGGGAAATTTTGTGCCCATCTCCAAACGATAAGGCTGCATTAAATCCAATGGCTTTAAAATTCCGTACAATCCCGAAAGAATGCGAACCGTATTTTGAAGTTTTTCTATGTTATCCTGAGGAATGGTATAGGCATCCAATCCTCTGTATACATCACCGCTAAAAGCATACACCGATGGCCTTGCGTTCTCTGCCGTAAAAGGCAATTGCCATTCTTGGTTGCGCTCGTAATTCAACTGTCCCAAATTATCGGAAATCTTCATAAGTTGAGATAAGCTTTTGGCCGATTTCTTCTTCAATAACTTGTTCAACCGTTCGGCTTGTTTCAGGAAACAGGCTTCTGTGAATTGTTGCGTAGGTAGTTGACTTTCGAGGTCTAATGATTTTGCAGGTGATAATACTAATTTCATGCTTAGTTTTTTGTTGTCCCAAAATTACAATTACCGTATCTATTTTTCAATTTTGGGATTCTATATTTTCTATGGCAGTATAAGCAAAAATAATTATAAGAATTAATTTAGGGTCAATTCCTCCCCAAACTGCAATACATAACCATTGTTGTCGTAAATGGCAAATTCCCGCATACTGCACTGGAAATTATCAATGGGATAACACACCTCTACATTGTCTTTAACCGTTTGCCAAAGCGTATCAACGTTCACTGTCCTTATGTAGAAAGAGCCCGTAAACTCAGCTTTATTGAAGGGCACCATATCATTTGGTTTGGTAAGAATCAATTCTACACCGTCTCGGTGTATGGAGGCCCATTTAGTGACTTCATCAAAAGCATCACAAACAAACCCCAACTGACTTGTATAAAACTGAATGGTGGCTTCCACATCTTCAGTATACAGCATTGGCACAAGGTTATACAATTTCATACGGATAATTGGTTTGAATTACCCTATGAATTTACTAAAAAAGATCTATTAATTTACCGAAGGAACCTATTCAATATCCAAATTTTGGTGTTTGGCGTAAACCCTCCATTTTTCAATACATTGAAGCATATCTTCCGGAATTTCAGCATTAAAATGCATGAACTCTCCGGTCGTTGGATGGCTAAACCCCAACGTTTTAGCATGCAATGCCTGCCTAGGAAGCACCTTAAAACAATTTTCTACAAACTGTTTGTATTTAGTGAATGTAGTTCCTTTCAAAATACGTTCGCCACCATAGCGTTCGTCATTAAAAAGGGTGTGCCCAATGTGCTTCATGTGGACACGAATTTGGTGTGTACGGCCTGTTTCCAACTTGCAGGAAATCATCGTTACATACCCAAAGCGCTCCAGCACTTTATAATGGGTTACAGCAGGTTTTCCTTTATCTTCATCCTCTTCTTCAAAAACAGTATTTTGCAAACGGTTTTTAGGATGTCTACCAATATTGCCCTCAACAGTGCCTTCATCTTCTTCCACATTTCCCCAAACCAAAGCTACGTATTCACGCTCACTGGTTTTATCAAAAAATTGCTTGGTTAAATGTGCCATAGCCTCTTCTGTCTTGGCCACTACCAACAAACCACTAGTGTCTTTATCAATACGGTGTACCAAACCAGGGCGGTTACTGGAATTGTTAGGCAAGTTTTCAAAATGATAAATAAGGGCATTGATTAAGGTTCCGGAGTAATTGCCGTGCCCAGGATGTACCACCAAACCCGCAGGTTTGTTAACCACCAGCAGTTGGTCGTCTTCATAAACAATATCCAAAGGAATGTTTTCCGGCGTCAAAAGCTCTTCGTAAGGCGGATACTCAAATAATACACGAATATTATCAAAAGGCTTCACCTTATAGTTGGCCTTTACCGGAACGTCATTTACATAAATATTACCGTTTTTGGCGGCCGCTTGAATTTTGTTGCGCGTAGCATTCTCGATAAAATTCATCAAATATTTATCGATACGAAGCGGTTGTTGGCCAGTTTTTACAGTAAATGCATGGTGCTCATACAACTCATCATCATTCTCTTCTATAGGCGTATGTTGGTCTGTCATAATCTTTTATTCTGCCCTGTTTCCGTTACCCAATACCAAATCAATCTTAGAAGTCAATGGCAACATTTCTCCTGCTTTTATAGGTTGGCCTTCAAATTCTACATCTATTACTTCATCTTTACCCAAATCGTCTTCATACCTAATTTTTCCAACTTCAAAACCTAAGGCTTCCAAAGTAGGTTTGGCTTGACGGAATGTACGTCTAACGATATCTGGCACTGCTACCTTACGATAGCCAGATGGGTTCAATATTACATAAATCTTACGGTTTTCCTTTACTTGGGTTCCTGCCAATGGGTATTGCTCAATTACCGAATATTTTGGATAATCTGGATTGTAATTGGCAGAGTCCTGAATTTCCATACGTAAAGTTCGATCGCTTAATTGAATTTCTACCGTTTCAAGAGTTTTTCCTTTTAATTCTGGAACTTCCACAAATTCACCATGATTGGTAGTACTTTTTAGCCATTGCAGGATTAAAAAACACAACACTAATATTACGGCTAAGGCTAGGGCTAATTGTTTTAAAAAAACTTTACTGGTAAGAAACTTTACAAGACTCATGCAATCATTTTAAGTTAGGCAAATATATAAAACTCAAAGGTTTTTTCTTTTCCTTTAATATGCTAATTTAGCTTTACTAATATTACATACGTTCTAGGAGCGTTTAAAGATTATTTATCAAGAATTTCACTCCCTTCGGGGACTTTATCATGAAGAAACATATTGCCATTATAATGGGCGGATATTCTAGCGAATATGAAATATCCCTAAAGAGTGGTCAGGTGGTTTATGAAACCCTGAACCCAGAACTTTACATTGCTTATCGCATCCACATTTTTAAGGATAAATGGGTATTTGTAGACGAACAAAACAACGAAGTCCCTGTAGACAAAAATGACTTTAGCGTGATGGTTGAAGGGAATAAAATCCAGTTTGATTGTGTTTTTAATGCCATCCACGGTACGCCGGGAGAAGATGGTTACATGCAAGGGTATTTAGAGCTTTTGAAAATACCACATACCAGCTGCGGCATGTACCAAGCTGCATTGACCTTTAACAAACGTGACTGCCTAAGTACCTTAAAGCCTTACGGTATAAAAACAGCCAATTCCTACTATCTCAATGAAGGAGATGCTGTTAATGAAGATGAAATCATAGATAAAGTAGGCCTACCTTGTTTTGTTAAGGCCAACAAGGCCGGCAGTAGTTTTGGCATTACTAAAGTTTATAAGAAAGAGGAAATCCAAAATGCACTCGAGGTGGCCTTTAAGGAAGATGACGAAATTATCATAGAATCGTTTTTGGACGGCACCGAAGTATCCGTTGGTGTGATAACCTATAAAGGAGACGTTACTGTACTTCCTATTACCGAAATCGTCAGCAACAACGACTTTTTTGACTATAAGGCTAAATACCTTGGAGAATCACAGGAAATTACACCTGCCCGCATATCTAAAGAACAGGCTGACAAAGTAAAAGCCATTGCCAAAAAAGTCTATGAGATTTTAAAAATGAAAGGGTTTAGCCGAAGTGAATATATCTTTAAAGATGATGAACCCCATTTATTGGAAATAAATACAGTACCTGGGCTTACAAAAGCGAGTATCCTCCCGCAACAGGCGGCAGCAGCAGGAATAAGCTTAGGCGAACTGTTTGAAAATGCCATCGAGGAAAGCCTTAAAACCCAACACTCTTAAATTATTAAGTATCTTTGATGCTGTAACCGCTTAACAACTATAATGAGACGCGCAATTTTCCCTGGTTCCTTTGACCCTATTACTCTAGGGCACTATGATATTATCCTAAGAGGTGTAAAACTTTTTGACGAAGTAGTGGTAGCCATTGGCATCAATTCTGACAAGTCCTATATGTTTTCATTGGAAGAACGTAAACAGTTTATCGAGGATGCCTTCAAGGACGAGCCTAAAGTAAAAGTGGTTACATATGAAGGGCTCACCAGTGATTTTTCGAAAGAGATAGATGCCCAATTTATTTTGAGAGGCTTACGTAACCCTGCCGATTTTGAGTTTGAAAAAGCCATTGCTCATACCAACAGAAAACTTTCGAGAATAGAAACTGTGTTTTTACTTACCTCTGCAAGAACCTCCTTCATTTCTTCATCCATTGTGAGAGATGTGATAAGAAACCATGGGGATTACACCGTTTTGGTCCCCGATAGCGTTAAGCTGAAGTAACCAAAATTGAATACGAAAAACTTAGCTGGTTGGTTTTGGATTTGGAACAAAAAAAAGCATCAGATCATTCTTGCCACGCAAAAAATATAACTGACGCCTTTTTAAAAAATTGATTAATAGCAAGACTAATATATAACATAATCCCCTCAACCTTAAGTTTTTTCGACGAGAAGCAATTAAAAAAGATTAAGCGTAATCCTACAAATCGAATATTGCAGTTCACCGATAAAATTGGTTAATTCTCCCAATAAACGCATTTTAAAAGCCATACAATTCTCTCAATAATAGAATATTACACATCAAAACTCATCTTGTAATAATTTCATTTTCAAGCAGCTAATGTAACCTTAGTCACGTTCTCGATAAAAAACAATGCGTTACTTTGCTCAAAATAAAAATGAATATGGGAATTTTAGATATGTTATTCGGAAATAAATCTGATGAATTAAAGGCTCTTTATGACAATGGAGCTATAATTATTGATGTAAGAAGCGTTGGAGAGTACAATGGAGGTGCCATTCCCGGCTCTAAAAATATTCCATTACCCCAAATAGCGACCAAAATTAAAGACATCAAAAAATTCAACAAACCAATTATTACCTGTTGCGCCAGCGGTATGCGTTCAGGTTCTGCGGCAAGCGTTCTAAAAAGCCATGGCATTGAAGTTGTCAACGGTGGAGGCTGGTTGAACTTGAGCAGAAAATTGGAACTTGTATAAACAGAAAACTTGATTGATTACATAGTTTGTTCATGATTTTGAAAGATGGAAAAGCCCGAGGGATGATTGACTCGGGCTTTTTGTTTTATTTCTTGATGGCACAATTATCTAAAATTCCATAAACGGATATTGAGCTACAAGCTGTTCCTGTTTTTCTGTAAGAGACTTTAAAAACGCTTGATGTGCTTCGGAATTTGGATTGAAAGGTCTATGCAAGATCCCTTTTTGAACCGTATCCACAATCTTCATTGTAGGTTCTGTACTAACATTTAACCACACCTTCTTAAACCGCTCCCACACATAATTAATAGCCGTAGAATTAGGATGTACCATATCTTCAGCATAAAAACGGTAATCGCGCAATTCATCCATGACAATTTCATACGAAGGAAAATAGTGGGTTTGCTGCCTTGGCTCTACTACTTCGTGAACTGCACTTATTAAATGCGCCTTGCTTTGGGTGTTTTCTACAAAACCATCTTTTAAATGTCTTACGGGGGACACCGTAAAAATGACAGACACTTTTGAATTCACACTTTTGATCAAAGCCACCATCGCTAGCAACGATTCAGCAATAGCATCTACCGACAATAATTCTTTACTAAATTTCTTTTGAGGTACCTTATGACAATTGGCTACCACATCATCACTTTCTATCAAGCGGTATATCCAGGCGGTTCCCAGCGTAATCACAATATGAGAGGATGCTTCAAGTGCTTGTTTGGTTTGTTGAATAGCAAGGTTTAAATTTTGCAACAGTTCTTCTTTTGAAGCGGCACTTAATTTGGAATGCGCCGCATAACAATGCCATTGCTCATTATGAAAAAACACATCTTCTTTTGTGTATTCTTTGTCATTAATAGCGTTGAGCAGCAAACTTTCAATTGCCAAAGGATGGAACAGAATTCCAAAAGGATTTAAAGTATTCTGGAATTTATAATACCCTAACTTCTCCCCAATATTTTCAACAAAACAAGACCCCAACAGAATCAATCTAGAATTGTAATCTATCAGGTTGTGCTGTTGGGGTTTTAAAGGTATTTCTGTTTGTAGTTTCATATATCTAGTTCAGGTACCCTACGGCAGCTTCCAAGGCTGCTGCAATACCTTCTGGATTCTTACCTCCCGCTGTGGCAAAGAACGGTTGACCACCGCCACCTCCTTGGATATGCTTTCCAAGTTCTCTTACTATTTGACCAGCATTTAAACCTTTATCGGCTACGATTTCCTTGGAAATATAGCAAGACAATAAGGCTTTACCCTCCTGTTTTGTTGCAAACAATAGGAACAGATTATCAAATTGCCCACCTAATTCAAAAGACACATCCTTAATTCCGGCAGCATCCAAATCTACTTCCTTAGCCAGAAACTGAATACCATTCACCTCTTTAAGCTCATTCATCAAGTCGCCTTTTAGGTTCTTGGCCTTATCTTTTAATAATTGCTCAATCTGTTTTTTAAGCGCTGTATTTTCTTCCAACAAACCTTCCACAGCTTTCACCGTTGATTTCGGATTTTTAAGTGTTTGCTTTAAGGCGTCAAAATCCTTATCCACATCCACAAAATAGTTTTTCACTGCGACATTGGTAATCGCCTCAATACGACGTACACCCGCCGCTACCGCACTTTCCGAATTAATTTTGAAATACCATATATCACCCGTTTGCGATACGTGTGTACCACCACAAAGCTCCATAGATTTCCCAAAACGAATGGCACGTACAGCATCTCCATACTTTTCACCAAATAAGGCAATGGCACCTTCATCGATTGCTTGTTGCATTGGAATGTTTCGTTTCTCTTCTAGTTTAAGGTTCTCTTGAATACGTGCGTTTACAAATTCTTCAATAGCATTCAACTGCTCTCTGTCTACCTTTGCAAAATGCGAAAAGTCGAATCGTAAATATTTTGGGCTTACCAAAGATCCTTTTTGTTCTACATGAGTTCCCAACACCGTGCGCAATGCTTGGTGCAACAAGTGTGTCGCCGTATGGTTGGAAGCCGATAGCTGTCTCAATTCTTCATTCACTACCGCTTTAAAAGTGGCATCCAAATGCTTTGGAAGTGTTTTCGTGTAGTGAATAATCAAATTGTTTTCCCTTTTAGTATCGATTACATAGACCACATCTCCATTAGGTACTTCTATGTAACCTTGGTCTCCAACTTGACCTCCTCCTTCCGGATAAAAAGGCGTCATATTAAATACCAATTGGTATTGCTCACCATCCTTTTTGGTGGTAACCTTTCTATAACGGGTTAATCTTACATCAGCGCTGAGCGTATCATATCCTATAAACTCTTCAGCTTCGTCTTCCAACAGAATCACCCAGTCTGAAGCTTCCACCGCTGAAGCCGCTCTAGAACGACTTTTTTGTTTTTCCATTTCGGTGGCAAACCCAGCCTCATCAATGCTATATCCTTTTTCACGGGCAATCAATTGGGTTAAATCCAATGGAAATCCAAAAGTATCATACAATTCAAAAGTTTTGGCACCTGACACCACATCTCCCTTTGTTTCTTCTACAACTTTATCCAACAACAATAATCCTTGTTCCAAAGTTCTTAAGAAAGATTGTTCTTCCTCCCGAATCACGTTGTAAACCAGTTGCTTTTGAGACTTAATTTCAGGGAAAGCCTCTCCCATTTGATGGCTCAAGGTTTCAGCCAATTTATAAATGAACGGTTCCTTTTGCTCCAAGAAGGTGAATCCGTAACGGATAGCACGACGTAAAATTCTTCTAATTACATACCCTGCCCCTGTATTGCTTGGCAACTGTCCATCGGCAATGGAAAACGCCACGGCTCTCACGTGATCGGCAATCACTCGAATAGCGACATCTATCTTTTCATCTTTACCATAAGCTTTATCTGTAACCGTTTCAATCTCTCTAATTATTGGAGTGAACACATCAGTATCGTAATTGGACTGTACATTTTGCAAGACCATACACAAGCGCTCAAAGCCCATTCCGGTATCGATGTGCTTGTTCGGCAAGTTTTCCAAACTTCCGTTGGCCTTACGGTTGTACTGCATAAATACGAGATTCCAAATTTCCACAACTTGTGGGTGGTCCATATTCACCAAATCTTTTCCGGAAACTTTTGCTTTTTCTTCTGCGGAACGAATATCCACATGGATTTCACTACAAGGTCCACAAGGCCCTTGATCTCCCATTTCCCAGAAATTATCCTTTTTATTCCCCATTAAAATGCGGTCTTCAGGAACAATGGCTTTCCAGAAATCGTAGGCTTCCTGATCCATCGGCAAATTGTCGTCCTCGCTTCCTTCAAAAACGGTTACGTACAAGATATCCTTATCAATCCCAAATTCTTCGGTAAGCAGTTCCCAAGCCCAAGCGATGGCTTCCTTCTTGAAATAATCTCCAAAACTCCAGTTCCCCAACATTTCAAATAAGGTGTGGTGGTACGTATCATATCCTACCTCTTCCAAATCGTTGTGTTTACCGGATACACGTAAACATTTTTGAGAATCGGCTATACGGGATTCCTTCACTTTGGCATTTCCCAAAAAGTATTCTTTAAATGGCACCATTCCGGCATTGACAAACATCAAGGTAGGGTCATCCTTTAAAACCATGGGTGCCGACGGCACGATGGCATGTTGTTTATTTTCGAAAAAACTTAAAAACTTCGAACGGATATCTTGAGATTTCATGTATGTAAATTGCTAATCTAAATTCTTAAACTTGATCAAGACTTCAAAAACGGCCTTGACGCTACTTGCAAATATATTGTTAAATTAAGGCCCTGAGGCTCACCGTCTGAAAATATTCGCATTTGTTTTTATAATTTTACAATGGAAATATTTTTGTAGGTTTGTTCGTTCCTTAATAAAAATGTACCCTCAAGGGGCATTTTCAACTGCAAAAATACTATAAATTGCGACATGAGTAAGGTAAAATATTATTACGATCCAGAAACCCTTTCGTACCGTAAGATAGAGCGCAAAAAACGCACCACCTTCAAGTATGCCCTTGTGTTTCTTTTGGCTGCAGGTCTTTTTGGATTCATCTCCAACTTTATTGCATCCCAGTTTTTTCAATCACCAAAGGAACGTGAGCTTACCCGCGAATTGCAAAATATGGAATTGCAATTTCAACTTTTGAACAAAAAAATGGACGAAGCCCAAGAGGTACTTGCCAATGTTGAGGAGCGGGACAATACCATTTACCGCTTATATTTTGAAGCTAACCCAATTCCAGACGAACAACGGAGAGCTGGTTTTGGTGGGATTAACCGATATAAAGGCCTTGAAGGATTTGATAATTCAAAATTGATAATCGAAACCAGCAAGCGAATGGATATGCTACAAAAACAAATTGTAGTACAATCCAAATCTTTGGATGAAATTGCGGAATTGGCCGCGGATAAAGAAAAGCTTTTGGCCTCCATACCTGCCATCCAGCCAATTAATAATTCGGATTTAACCCGTATGGCCTCTGGTTATGGTTACCGTACCGATCCCTTTACCAAAGTGCGGAAGTTTCACTTTGGCATGGACTTTACCGCTCCAAGGGGGACACCTGTTTACGCTGCAGGAGATGGAAAGGTGATTCGAGCCGACAACCGATCAACCGGTTATGGAAACCATATTAGAATAGACCACGGCTATGGCTATGTGAGCCTTTACGCCCACCTTTACAAATACAACGTTCGCAGAAACCAAAAGGTAAAACGCGGCGACTTGATTGGATTTGTAGGTAGTACCGGAAGGTCTGAAGCGCCCCACTTACATTATGAAGTGTTTAAGGATGATGACCGCATCAATCCTATCAACTTCTATTATGGCAACTTGTCTGCAGAAGAATACAACAAACTTCTGGAGAAAGCCTCTTTGGAAAACCAATCTTTAGATTAATATATTATGCATATCAATCTTCCTGAAAAGCGCTACTACAGTATAGGAGAAGTCGCCAAAGCTTTCAATGTAAACGCCTCTTTAATTAGATTTTGGGAAAAAGAATTTGACGTTATTAAGCCTAAAAAGAATGCCAAGGGCAACCGAAAATTCACCCCAGAAGACATCAATAACCTCAAGTTTATCTACCATTTGGTAAAAGAACGTGGCTTTACCTTGGAAGGCGCAAAGACCCATTTGAAAGAAGAACGCCAAAAATCCCTGAGTACCTTTGAAATAATTAGTAAATTAGAGGGCATCAAAGCCCAACTAATAAAAATCAAGAATCAACTTTAAAACACACTATTATGAAAAAGTGGCTTATTCCGGTAATTATTATCGTTCTAGTAGCATTATGGGGATTTAATATTAATAATACTGCAGTAGATTTACAGGAATCAACAAGAAAAACTTGGGGAGACGTTGAAAGCGCCTACCAACGTCGGAATGACCTTATTGGCAATTTGGTAAAAACCGTTCAGGGCGCTGCCGATTTTGAGCGTGGAACCTTAACAGACGTTATTGAAGCCCGTGCTAAGGCAACTTCCACCACTATAGACCCTTCTAATATTACTCCCGAAAGCTTGGAAGCCTTCCAACAAGCTCAAAATGGTTTAAGCAGTGCGCTTTCACGGTTATTGGTTACAGTAGAAAAATACCCTGAACTTAAAGCTAATCAAAACTTTTTAGAACTTCAATCGCAATTGGAGGGGACTGAAAATCGGATTAACGTTGCAAGAGATCGGTTCAATGAAACTGTAGAGCCTTATAACCAATATGTAAGAAAAATGCCTAGAAAACTTATAACAAGTCTCATTGGATTTCATGAAATGGCTTACTATAAAGCCGATGAGGGTAGTGAAAAAGCACCAGATGTAGAATTTGATTTTAAATAAAATGTCTAAGGTAGAAGATTTTCTAACACTAGAAGAGGAGCACGAAATTATAAGCGCTATTCAAGAAGCTGAAAAAAATACCTCAGGAGAAATTCGAATCCACATTGAACGCTCTTGTCCCGTTGATGATTTATTCAAAAGAGCTATGGAAATATTCCATTATTTAAAAATGGACAATACCAAGCAACAAAACGGTGTACTCATTTACGTTGCCGTAGATGACCATAAATTTGTTATATACGGAGATCAAGGAATAAACAATGTTGTTGAAGACGATTTTTGGGATAGCACAAAAAATGTAATGCAGCATCATTTTAAAAATGGTGATTTCAAACAAGGACTAATTGAAGGAGTACTAAAAGCTGGTAAAAAACTGGAAACATTTTTCCCTTGGGATCAGTCCAATACCAATGAACTTCCCGACGACATTTCAAAAGGAGAACTAAAATAATCTGCAACCATGTATAAAACGAATATCCCAAGAACATTTAAAGTGTTTTCTCAAAATCACATTAAATATCTTATATGTATATTCCTATTATTACTCAGTTGCCAATGGAGTTTTGCCCAGTTTGAAATACCTGATACACCACAAAAACAAACAAGCGTTTACGATTACATAAACCTTCTTTCTCCATCTGAAAAAAACACCCTCGAACAAAAACTCATAAAATATTCTGACACTACTTCTACTCAAATCGTAGTAGTAATTATCAAATCTACCGAAGGTGAAAATATCAGATATTTAGGCGCTAGGTGGCTGGAAAAATGGGGAATTGGAGATGCCAATAAGGACAATGGAGTTTTAATTACATTAGCTAGAGATGACAGAAAAATAGACATCAATACAGGCTATGGAGTTGAGCATTTACTAACTGACGCTATGTCCCGAAGAATAATTGAAACAGAATTTATACCTGAATTTAAATCAAATAATTTTTACAACGGTTTAAACAGAGGAACTGATGCCATTTTTAAAGTTCTTGAAGGGGAATATAGAGGATCTAGGCAAGGTGATTCTATGGGCTCAGAACTACCTGTAGGATTCATCCTTTTCATGATAATCATCTTTATTATTTTCCTAATTGCCATTTCAAAAAACAGGCGTGGCGGTGGTGGTTCGGGACGAGGTCCTGGCAACCGTGATGGTTTTGATATTTGGGATGCCATTATTTTAAGTCAAATGGGACGAGGCAGTTATGGTGGTCGCTCTGGAGGAAGCTTCGGAGGTGGTTTTGGAGGAGGAAGTTTCGGTGGCGGTTTCGGAGGTGGTTTCGGTGGCGGCATGGGAGGAGGAGGTGGAGCATCCGGCGGCTGGTAGCTCACAGATTAGAAAAATGAATTTATTACTCTATAACAAACAAGCAGCCTTTTGGCTGCTTGTTTGTTATAAAAGCTCGCTTCTTATTAAAATCCCCCAAAGTCATCTATCTCCCCTTTTTTACCGAGGCTGTTAAATTTCCAACTAAAACTTAACATAAAGTACTGTTGCAATACACTACTCTGCCTATCTTGAATATAATTCTCGGTTGCGGTGCGTTGGGCATTCGTATTTTGATTTAATAGATCATATACTTTCAAGGTGACTGTTCCTTGATCCTTCAATACCGAATAGGCCAAAGTGGAATTCCAAAACCAAGCACTTTTTTGAAATCCGCTAGACACATTGGGATTATAGCTGTATTTTATATCATTGCGCCATTCAAATTTTTTCGGCAAAAAGGTGGCGGTTCTAATCCCCAAATCATGCCTGATAAACTCTTGATCATCGAAGTTCTCAAGATTATAAGTGCTTTTGTTAAAGGTTACTCTATAGTTAGGCTCCAGCTCCATAATATCCTTCCATGTAAATGTAATTCTTGCATTGGGACCAATCGCTCTATTTTTTGCAGCGTATTGCTGATCATTGTTAAAGTTAACCGCTCGCGAAATATTCGTATTGGTTCCCACCCTCAGTCTCAATGTTTTTAAACTATCCATCTTAATGGACTTAGCGTAGCTGGCATCTGCATAGACACGGTAATTTCCATCCACATTTTCATAGGTAGTATACCGAACCAAATCTTCATCGATTACAGACCGTGAAACCACTTGATTTTCGGTAACATTTACGCTTGCATACCCCCAGAAACCAGTTTTCTTTTGAAAGTCAAAACTATTAAAACCACCATAAAAAGAATGCCTGTTAGCCGGCTCCAAGCTTGGATTTCCAGTCACGATATTTAGAGGGTCTGACACATCTTGAAATGGTGACATTTGCGTAATTTGTGGTGGTTGGTTACTTAAATAGTATCCAGAATATATAGAGGATTTAGGACTGAACCTATAGTGAAAACGACCGTTTAATTCTAAGGCTTCAAAGTTTTGCTTTAAGCTCATTTCAGGTCTTAATTCATCGCGGCTTTCCAAAGTCCTAAACACATATCCGGCCTCCATACGCAAAGACCACTTTTCTTTTTGGTACGATAGTCCCAATGAAGGTGTATTTCGCTTATTGCTGTAATTAAAATTGGTACTAAGGTCTTCATTAAAATTTATATAATCTTGAGCGGCATCGTCAAAATCAAAGGTGCTTCTTACATTCTCTCTTGTATCATTTCTTGTGCTGTATTCAAAATTCAAAAACAATGTTTTGGCAATTAAAGGCAACCTATAGGCTATCCTAGCAAAAAGACTTTCAAAATTTTGTTTCCCATCAGAATACTGATCTCTGTCTATGTTTTGGGTATCATCCTCAAACATGGTTTGCGAATTGGAATAATCATCTGTTTCAGTACTATTAAACCCTGTATTCAAATCAAATTTTATAAATGTCCCTTTATTCCCAAAACGTTTGGTTACATTAAAATCATTACTAAAATTTCGACCTGTAGTTTCTACATAAGAGGACGAATTAGAAGCATTAATCAATGCGCCCAACTCATCCAAAGACGATTCATCTCTTGAATAGGTGGTTTGGGATTTCAGTATCCTGAAGGAAGGCCTAACATTAATTAAAAATGTGGAATCAACTTCAATATCAAATTCTAGGTTGGAGCTATGATTGTCTGTGTTGGAATTGGAATTTACATAGGACTCCGTAAAGTACCTTCTATCTGGAAGAATATTTTCCCGCTTGGTAACAATTTCATTATCTGAATTACTGGCAGCCAAAAAATAATCGGCAGACACATCAATTCCTTTCGCCAATTTGTCAGCAAAATTAGCCCCCACGTTGTTGGAAACTGTAATTCCTTCTCCTCCACCAAAACTACGTCCATTGCTTCCAAAAGAGCCATCGCTCCTGATGTACATACTGCCCCCTCCAAACATTTTTTCAATTTCACCAAAACTAAAACCAGGTGAATTGATATTGTTTCCTCCGGCAAGTACACTAATACGTTGGTCATTATCAAATACATTTACAATGCCCGCAAATTCATATCGTTTATCAGTACCTCCTCCCGCGGCTAGTCGACCAAAAACACCTTTATTGTTTTCTTCCTTGATGGTTAAATTGATGGTTTTATTTTCGTTATCACCTTCCTCTCCCGTAAAAGCTTCCGATTTGGTTTTGGTATCTACAATTTGGATTTTTTCAATGATTTCTTTGGTTAAGTTTCGGGTGGTAATGGTAGGATCATCCCCAAAGAAAGGCTTTCCGTTTACCAAAATTTTGTTCACTTCCTTTCCATTTACCTTGATCTTTCCATTTTCATCTACTTCCACTCCCGGAAGTTCTTTCAACAAATCCTCTACGGTAGCATCCTTTTTGGTTTTAAAGGACTTTACATTAAACTCCAAAGTATCTTTTTTGATGGTGATTGGCGCTCGCGACGTAATAACAACCTCCTCCAAAGAATTGGCCGATTCCATAGCTATTTCACCTAAATTAATTGGTGATTTGGAAACGTCAATTTTGGTTTTGTACTCTTCAAGTCCCACATAAGAAATCACCAAATTAAGATGATCATCATACGTTTTTTCCTGAATTTCGAAATATCCATTTTTATCCGAAATCGTGTAGGTTACCAAAGTAGAATCTTGAATACGTTCCAAATATACCGTAGCAGCTTCCAAAGGACTTTTATCATCCTGAGAAACGACAGTTCCAGAGATTTTGAATGAATTTTGGGAATAGCAAATTACAGCACTTAACAGCGCCAAAACACATAGCAATTGTTTCATTGATTGTTTTTTGATTGATGATTGGTTGATTTGTTAAAGAAACGAATACTGACTTAATTTCGTATGTATTTTCTTATTTTTTTAACAAAAAAAGGGCTATGAATATTCAACTCACAGCCCTAAAAATTTTCAAACAATCCTGAAAAATCTATTTTTTACGCATATACACCGTTACTGGCACCCCATGAAAATCGAAATGCTCGCGCAACTGATTTTCCAAAAAGCGTTTGTAAGGTGGTTTAACGTATTGTGGTAAGTTACAGAAAAATGCAAATTGCGGCTGCGGCGTAGGCAACTGCATAATATATTTAATCTTTACATATTTTCCTTTGTAAGCTGGCGGCGGTGTTTGCTCAATAATAGGCAATAACACTTCATTCAACTTACTGGTCTTAATTTTTTTGGAACGGTTATTATATACCTCAACGGCTGTTTCAATAGCCTTGAAGATACGCTGCTTGTTCAATACAGAAATGAACACAATTGGCACATCTGTAAAAGGTTCTATTTCCCTTCTTATCGTTCGTTCAAACTCTTTAGCTGTTTTATTATCCTTCTCCACCAAATCCCACTTGTTCACCAAGATGACAATTCCTTTACGATTACGCTCTGCCAACCAAAAAATATTTTGCACCTGACCGTCAAATCCTCTAGTTGCATCCAACACCAATAAACACACATCGCAATGCTCAATAGCACGAATACTTCGCATCACCGAATAAAACTCCAAATCTTCTTTAACCTTGGATTTTCTTCTAATACCGGCAGTATCCACCAAATTGAATTCAAATCCAAAACGGTTGTATTTGGTATCAATCGCATCTCTGGTAGTTCCCGCAATATCGGTTACGATGTAACGATCCTCACCTATCAAAGCATTGATAAAGGATGACTTTCCGGCATTGGGTCTTCCAACTACAGCAAAACGCGGCAATTCATCTTCCACTACTTCTTCCTCCTTTTCAGGTAAGGCTTCCACAACGGCATCTAGCAAATCTCCCGTTCCACTACCATTAATACTGGCAATGGTAAAATAGTCGCCTAAACCTAGGGCATAAAACTCAACAGCATCTTCGGCGCGCTTGTTATTATCAACTTTATTAACAGCTAAAAACACAGGCTTGTCCACACGGCGCAACAAATTGGCCACGTCTTCATCCATACCCGTAATTCCAGATTCTACATCAACCATAAAAATGATGGCATCGGCCTCATCAATGGCTAACTCTACCTGTCTGTCAATTTCAGCCTCAAAAATATCATCACTCCCTACAACGTAACCACCAGTATCGATTAGCGAAAACTCTCTACCGTTCCAATCCGTTTTTCCATAATGCCTATCTCTTGTTACCCCACTTACGGCATCAACAATAGCTTCTCTACGCTGAATCAGACGATTAAAAAACGTTGATTTTCCAACATTTGGACGTCCTACTATGGCTACTATATTACTCATTTGTAAAAATTTAAGTTTGCAAAGATACTATTAAATTAACAGTTTTTGCTATGATATTTTGTAGGTTTTTAAAACTATAAAAAACAGCACCCTAAAGTGCTGTCTATTTATTTCTGATTATATCCAAAACGCTTGAGCTGCTTTTGGTTAGTCCTCCAGTTTTTATTCACTTTTACATACAATTCCAGATGTACCTGTTTCCCGAAAAACTTCTCCAAATCCTTTCTAGCCTCTATACCCACTCGCTTAAGCGCCGATCCTTTATGACCAATGATAATTCCCTTTTGGGTATCGCGCTCTACCATGATTACAGAACGCATTCTGATGATATCCTCATCTTCGAAGAATTCTTCTGTATCAATTTCAACGGCATAAGGCACTTCTTTTTTATAGTGAAGTAAAATTTTCTCACGAATGGTTTCATTCACAAAGAAACGTTCCGGCTTATCAGTCAACTGATCTTTTGGATAAAACGGTGGTGATTCTGGCAACAATTCAATGATACGGTCAAAAACCTCTTTCACCTGAAAACCTTCCAATGCAGAAATAGGGTAGATTTCTGCATTTGGCACCTTTTCTGCCCATAATTGCACCTGCTCTTCCAACTGTCCTTGATCGGATTTATCGATTTTGTTCAGTAATAACAATACTGGAATGTTTGAGGATTGTATTTTTTTGAAAAACGCTTCATCCTTCAATTCGCGCTCGCCAATTTCCACCATATATAAAAGCACATCGGCATCTTCGAAAGCCGACTTTACAAAATCCATCATGGATTCCTGCAACTCATAGGCTGGTTTAATGATTCCCGGAGTGTCCGACAACACCACCTGAAAATCTTCCCCATTTACAATCCCCAAAATACGGTGTCTTGTAGTTTGCGCCTTGGAAGTGATAATTGACAATTTCTCTCCAATAAAGGCATTCATGAGGGTAGACTTCCCCACATTTGGATTTCCTATGATATTTACAAAACCTGCTTTATGCATCTTATCAATGTAATAATTATTTGGCAAAGTTACGACCTTCCTCTGTTTATTTCGCCAAATTCCACCATTACTTGTATTTTTGTATCTCCAAATGACAACGATCTCATTTTTATGACACTTTATAACATTATCGAACCTACAGCGCAGCAGGTTCCTATTATCATTAGCTCGCCACATTCAGGGACTTTTTTCCCAGAAGATATTGCCTCAAAATTATATCCAGAAAAAGCCAATAATCCGGATGATACCGATTGGTTTATTGACAAATTATACGACTTTGCTCCTACCATGGGCATCACTATGATCACGGCCAACTATAGCCGTTGGGTCATCGACCTCAACAGAACACCGGAAAGCAAACCGCTTTATGATGACGGTCGTGTGATTACAGGATTAGTGACCACTACGAATTTCAATGGAGCTCCTTTGTATCAAGGTGAATTACCTACCCAGGAAGACATCAACTATAGAATCGAAAACTACTACCGTCCGTATCACCAAAAAATTGCTGATTTATTGGAAGACACTAAGCAAAAATTTGGTAAAGCCCTGTTGTTTGATGCGCATTCCATAAGAAAAGTAGTTCCAGGCATCAGAAAAGAAGCTTTCCCCGATTTAATTTTAGGAGACAACGATGAAACCTCAGCTTCCAAAACCATCATAGAAACTGCCATGAACGCCTTGAAAACGGCCAATAAAGATTTGGAGCACAACCACCCATTTAAAGGTGGACACATTACGCGCTCCTTTGGAGATCCTGCCAAAAACATTCACGCGCTTCAATTGGAAATGGCCAAGACTAACTACATGGACGACAGCGAAACCAAGTATCATGAAGAACGTGCCAATGCCACAAGAGCAACCTTAAAACTATTATTTAAAAATCTTATAAATACACTCTAATGCCCACATATATTTTTAAAGGATTATTGACCAATGAAGGTTGGCTTGAAAATGCAGCTGTCACGGTTAATGACCAAGGAATTATTGAATCCATTTCTTCCGAAGCTACTGCAGAAGGAGAAAACGTGAACGGTTATGCCCTACCTGGATTTCAAAACGCCCACTCCCACGCCTTTCAATATGCCATGGCGGGTTTGGCCGAACTCCATGAAGGCACCGGAGTCCCTGACGACTTTTGGAGCTGGAGGACGGCTATGTACAATTTGGCCCTAAGCATGTCCCCTCAACATTTAGAAGATATTGCTGCGATGTTGTATGCCGAAATGGTTCGTCATGGGTATACCGCCGTCGCAGAATTTCATTATCTACACCACGACATCAATGGTGTGCCATATTATAATTTGGCAGAACATGGGGAGCGACTTATTGCTGCGGCTGAAAGAGCTGGCATTAGCATTACCTTAGTGCCAATGTTTTATCAAAAAGGTGGCTTTGGAACACCTGCCGAAGACAAACAAAAGCGCTTTATTTCTCCAACTATTGAAGACTATTACAAACTTTTAGAAAGCTCCAAACAAGCAACCAAAACATACAAAAATGCGTCCTTGGGAATAGGCATTCATTCCTTAAGAGCTGTAGCCCCAAATGACATCATCAGTGTTTGCAAGGATTACAAGAACGATTTGCCATTTCACATTCATGTGTCTGAGCAATTAAAAGAAATTGAGGATTGTGTTGCATTTCACGGAAAACGGCCTGTGGAATGGCTATTGGATAATTGCTCAATGACCGAAAATTTCCATTTGGTACATGCCACACATTTAAACGATCGTGAAGTTGCCGGCATTGCCCAAACCAAAGCCAATGTAGTACTTTGTCCTTCCACTGAAGGCAATTTGGGTGATGGTCTTTTCCGATTCAACGATTTTAAAAATTTGAACGGTCAATGGAGTATTGGTACCGACAGCCACGTAGGATTGAATCCCTATGAAGAACTTCGCATATTAGATTATGGACAGCGCCTAACCACCCACAAACGCAATACCTATTTCCAACCCAATGCCGGAGACAGCGGATTTAATGCTATTGAAATGGCATGGAAAGCTGGCAAAAGAGCCATGGGAGAACATCTAGACAACTTTTTTAAAATAGGACAATCCTTTGATGCGGTAGTTATGGATGCTAAGTCACCATTAGTGGCAACTGCTTCTACAAAACACCTCTGCAATACTTTTGTATACACTAGCGATGTATCCAACATTTTGGGAACTATCATCAATGGAAAATGGGTTGCAAAAAAAGGCATTCATAACAATTTAGAAGACATATCATCTAGATTTGTCAACACCATGAAGGAACTTGGCTCGAGATTATGATGACCTATTCCTTAACCAATAGTTGAGATTGATTATTTGTTGAATAAAACATTACCATATATAATCCAACACTTAATTTAGAAATATCAATAAAAGGTTGTTGATATTGCAACAATCCTTTATGAAGTACCTGCCCCATCATATTCATAATTTGGAATGTGATGGGGTAATTTTTTTTAATGCCCAATATTTCCACTTTCGAGATTCCAGGGTTGGGCACAATTCCCAAATTACCACTCTGGTTAAGGTCTTCCAAACCCAAAGCATTTCCCTCCAAAAAAGTGGACAGATCAATAGCGTGCAGTTGAGGGGCAACTCCCAAAATAGACACCTCCTCATTAACAATATAATAATCCAATCCGTTAGAGGTAGCAATGCCCTCCGCTTGATGCAAAAGTAAATTTAACTCCAACCTTCGCTTATTACCTCCAAAAAAATCGTCTCCATTAAAATCATACAACAGGAAAAGAAAAGGCATCACCAAGTCGTTATACCCTAGAAGGACTACTACTCCAGTATCTTCATAAGCTTCAGCTCCAGTTATCAATCCTTGTACATCATAACTCCCCTCCATTTGAGCTACAAAGGTACCAGGCTTTTTGGGCAATTTATAAACTTTGGTACCGTTACTTATCCATTCTTTAGTAAACAGAAAAATATCCTCTTCAAAAACAATCATAGCCTCACAATCAAAATCTGTATTATTGACACCTTGAGGCGTAAAATCTATTTGATCTGAAAAGGAAAAATTTATAAAATCCATGTTAGGATTCCCTGCCTCTAATGAGGTTTTACTAATTCTTATAATCTTAAGATCGGTGCGATTACCGTTGACATTGTTTCCAAAATCTCCCAGATAAACGTAATTCTCATCCTGGGCAATGTCTTCCCAATCAATATTTTCAACCGAGGCAAGCGCTATACTAGACAAAAGCGCCCCACTGCTTGGATTTATTTCATACAGATTGTTGTCGGCACTATCATTATGAGTCCACAAAGAATTCATCCAATACATAAGTCCAGAAGCCTCCTCCAAAGACGAATCCAGAACAATGCTACTTTCAGGACTAACAATGCTTGTGTCATAAGTACAACTTCCATCATTTTGCACGGCTTGAGCATCATAATTATTCGCTAAAGGGTCCGTGCATCCCGTTTGCCCAAATCCTTTCATTATTCCAAATACAATAACAATTATTTTAACAATTTCCTGAAGCCTCATAATATTTCACTTTCCTTCAAAGATATTGATTTAAAACAACTTAAATAACTGAAAAACAATTAGTTAACCAAAACCACCCCTATCTACTTTACTCACATCCTTTATAATTTTGGCGATAAAACCTTATTATACCCCATGAATTCAAGTAGTGGCCCGTTTATCAGTAACAGAATAAACTTTTAGAATAAAAAAACGAGACTTGGAATAACAGAAAAAAATTTAAAATTAAGTATTGAAGTATTCATTACAGAAATCGACACAATAGTTTTAGGATTGATATCTTAAAAGTTGATTTGCATAAAAGAAGACATATTTTCTTTGAAAATCCACCAAAGCAACGCAACCTTACAACACTTTCCACATCTTACTAAAAAATTCACAATGCAACAAAGAGTCTTTAAGTGGTGTTTCACCATAGTACTTTTACTTGTCATTAGCGCCTGCTGTAGTGATGATGATTCCCCTGCTCCATCAACAAATTGCGATCAAGTAACCATGATTAGTTCAGAACTATTCATGACGGCACCAGCCGACCCCTTAATTATTCACAGTATGGAGATTGACGATAATTGCCTACAAATTAGTTTTAGTGCCAGTGGTTGCGATGGCAATTCTTGGGAAACAATGCTCGTGGACTCTGAGGTTATCATGGAATCCAATCCTCCCCAAAGAAACCTAAGGTTATCCTTAAAAAATCTAGAGCTTTGCGATGCAGTAATATCGAAAACTATTTCTTTTGAAATCTCCAACCTTCAAGTGGATGGCGACCAAGTTTTGCTTACCATTGCCAATTCCGGCGATGAGGCTCTCTACTCTTATTAACGGATATTTTAATAGCCTGTTAAACTGCAACCTTAAACGCCTCTAAAAAAGTAATTAGGTCCTGAGGCGCATTGAGGTATTCAATATTTTGGCCTAATGCTTCTATTTGCTCCTGAGATAGCGCAGGCCCTCCTGAAACCACTAATGGCAACTCACTAAAACTCAAAATCTTTTCAATACTACTTTCTGCCCTTTCCGGATTATTGGAGGTATAAATGGTCAGCAACAAATCTGGATTTACGGCGTTAATTACTTTCTCTATATTTTCGTAAGGCACACTCTGCCCTAAATAACACACATTCCATCCAGAACTCTTCGTAATATAATAAGCCAACAATAGGGCTATTTCGTGATATTCTCCTTCCGATAAAAACAATACGGCTTTGGGAGCATTTTCACTACTTGGAGCCAGCAATTCTATGGCGTGGAAAATCTTTCTTTTTATCAAATTTGATATAAAGTGCTCCTGAGCAGGCATAACTTTATTGCTTCCCCACAACACTCCAACCTGCCTCAAAAAAGGATAAATTAATTGAGTAACGGTAGACAACAAACCCGATTTAATAATTTCAGTTTTAAAAATTTTGTCAAACTCTTGTTCGTCAAAACTGATCATAGCAACTATCAAGGCGTTGATCTCATCTTCCTTAGACCCCAACATCATCGTTTCTGAAACTGCTTCGTAGATTTCTTCTTGAGACATTTTGTCAATTTGAGAAATCCTAAAACCATTACGGGTCAGGATACTAATGTTCAAAAGTGCCTTAAGCTGCTCTTCGGTATAAAACCGAATATTTGTCTCAGTTCTCATAGGAGTCAGAAAGCTGTATCTACTTTCCCATTTCCGTAAAGTGTGCGATTTAATCCCTGTTATTGACACAACTTGTGCCATTGAATAGCTCCCCATTTTAAGTAATTTATGTAACAAACTTAATCAAAAATTACGAAAAAAAGGTCATAAAACACACAAAACCACAATTCAAAATGTAAAACTTATACATTTTAAAAGTTGGACAATTAAATTATTTTTCATTATATTTGTACAAGTTCAACTAAAATAATGTTAGACATGAAAAATTTATTCCAGTTTGCAACGCTCATTTTCTTAGTGGTCTTCAACACTTCTTGTAGCGATGATGATGATTCTAATGACATCCCAATGGGACCTACCTTAAATATTGTCCAAACCGCAGCCGCTAATGATGATTTAAGTAGTTTGGTGTCCGCCCTTACAGTTGCGGATCAAAATGCGAATTCCGACTTAATAGGCGCTCTAAGTGGCGATGGACCTTTTACAGTTTTCGCTCCGACCAATGCCGCCTTCTCTAATCTTCTATCACAGTTAGACAATTTCAATTCTTTGAATGATTTTGACACTGATGAAGAGCGTGCTTTGTTAGGAACCATCCTACAATATCATGTCATTTCTGGAACGGCTGCCATGTCTTCAGATCTTTCAGATGGGCAATCCATAATGACACTGCAAGGTGAAGATGTTACCATTAATATTGGAGGAGGTGTTTCGGTAAGCGACGCTTCTGACGCAGATGCCAATGTTACAACTGCCAATGTGGAGGCTACCAATGGAGTTATCCATATTATTGATAAAGTTTTATTGCCTCAGGTTATCATTGATGCCATTAATCAAGGAACCCTTGTAGATATTGTTGTTAATACAGATAGTCTTTCCATTTTAGAAGATGTTGTTGTGAAAGTAGGTTTGGTAGAAACTCTAAATAGCGACGGGCCATTTACGGTGTTTGCTCCAACAAACGACGCCTTTGTTGCCCTATTGGATGCTCTAGGAGATGATTACAATAGTCTTGATGATTTTGATACAGACGAGGAAATAGATCTTTTAAGAAATATTGTTTTATACCATGTTTTAGCAGCCAATGTGCTTTCTACGGATTTATCCGAAACCTCAGTTGAAACAGCATTTACAGGTAACTCACTTGATATTATTCCTTCTGGAGGAACCTATGTTATAGGAGACGCCTCTGATGTTAATGCCAATATTACAGCAGTAGACATTACAGCATCGAACGGTGTGGCACATACAATTGACAAGGTTCTACTACCTCAAGCAGCAATAGATTTTGTAAACAGTCTTAATACCCCCAATATAGTGGAAATAGCCTCGGGAGAGGAAAATTTAAGTCTCCTAGTAGCAGCATTGGTACAAGCAGACGCAGGATTGGTAGACCTGTTACAAACCGATGGCCCTTTTACAGTTTTTGCGCCCACCAATGACGCTTTTGCTAATCTATTAGATGCACTTGGACCTGATTACAACAGTTTGGAAGATTTTGATACAGAAGAAGAAAAAGCACTTTTAACAAGTGTTCTAACATACCATGTTGTATCTGGAGCCGCTGTTTACTCCACAGATTTAACCGATGGTCAAACAGTTGAAACTGCCCAAGGCGGTATGCTAACTGTTGATTTGGATGGCGGCGTATTTATCATAGATGAAACTGGAGCTGCGGCTTCTGTAACTACGGCAGATATTACTGCTAGCAATGGTGTAATTCACATCATTGATCAAGTATTACTGCCTAATTAATATTGCGCGTACTCATGATGTACGTTTTTAGGTTGATTGGTTAGTTGGTTGTAAACCGGTAATCTATAAATGGTTACCGGTTTTCTATGTAAGAAAAAAATAGTAACTTTAGTAAAATGGCCAAGAAAAAAATAATCGTTATAGGCTCAGGGTTCTCTTCCCTCTCTGCAAGCTGCTACTTGGCTAAAGCCGGGTTTGATGTTATCATATTGGAAAAAAACAACACCGTTGGCGGAAGGGCTAGGCAACTTAAACGAGACGGCTTTACCTTCGACATCGGCCCTACTTTCTATTGGATGCCAGATGTTTTTGAACGCTTTTTTAGCGATTTCAATACTACGCCTTCTCATTTTTACAATCTTAAAAAACTGGATCCAGCCTATCAAATTTATTTTAGTTCCAAAGATAGCGTTTCAATTTCTGCTGATTTTGAAAATATTAAAAATACGTTCGAGAGGATAGAACCCTATAGTGGAACGGCCTTGCAAAAGTTCATTAATAAGTCTGAGGACAACTACAATCTTGCCATCAAGGATTTGGTATACCAACCTGGGGAATCTGTCACTGAAATTGTCACCTTAAAAACAGTCACCAAGCTGAACAGGTTTGCTACCAGTATCAAAAAGGATATTTCTCAATATGTAAAAGATGAAAAGTTGCAACAAATATTGGAATTTCCAGTGCTTTTTCTCGGAGCGAAGCCCAGCAACACACCCTCTTTTTACAATTTTATGAACTATGCCGACTTTAAATTGGGAACATGGCATCCTGAAGGCGGCATGTATATGGTAGTTAAAGCTATGAAAGATTTAGCCGAGAGCTTAGGCGTGAGCATACTCACCAATAGCCCAGTTGAATCAATAAAGATTGAAAAGAATTCCGTTAGCTCTGTCCTAACAAATTCCAAAGAATATACTTGTGATATCCTATTAAGCGGAGCCGATTACCATCATACGGAAACCTTGCTTCCAAAACAGTTCAGGCAATATTCCGAAACCTATTGGAACAACAGAACCTTCGCCCCTTCAGCGCTTCTTTTTTATGTAGGTTTCGACAAAAAACTTAGCAACGTATCTCATCATACGCTTTGCTTTGACAGTGATTTTGAAATTCATGCAAAAACCATTTACAATACCAAAGAATGGCCAGAAAACCCTCTTTTTTATGCTAGCTTCCCAAGTATTACAGATGCCACAACCGCTCCTGAAGGCACAGAAGCCGGTATTTTCCTTATACCTTTGGCCCCCGACCTAGAAGATAATGACCTGATAAGAAATCATTATTTCAAACAAATTATAGAGCGCTTGGAACACCTAACGGACCAACCGCTTTTTGACCATATTCTTTTTAAGGAATCCTACTGTATCAACAATTTTAAAGAGGATTACAATGCTTACAAAGGGAATGCTTACGGTTTGGCAAACACCCTAATGCAAACCCATGTATTACGCCCTAAATTAAAAAGCAAAAAAGTTAACAACCTCTATTTCTGCGGACAACTTACCGTACCGGGCCCTGGAGTACCACCTTCTCTTATCTCCGGAAAAATTGTTAGCGAACTCATTCAAAAACACACCAAACTATGAAAGCACTTTTTGACACTTCAAGCCTCAAATGCAGCAAAATTGTAACCCAAGAGTATAGCACTTCTTTTTCCATGGGTATCAAACTTTTTGCGCCTTCCATTAGACCTGCCATATATGCCATCTATGGATTTGTACGCTATGCCGATGAAATTGTCGATTCATTTCACGAGTATGATCAGGAGGGTTTATTTGAAGAGTTTAAGGAAGAATACAAAAAAGCCATAGAGCGAAAAATTAGTTTAAACCCAATATTAAACGCCTTTCAAGAAGTTGCATGGAAATATAACCTGCATACGTATGCAGATGATTTTTTGAAGCGAATGGAAATGGATTTAAAAATAAAAGAATACACCACTAAAGAAGCCTACGAAAACTATATTTACGGGTCCGCCGATGTAGTTGGACTTATGTGCCTAAGGGTTTTTACCAATAATGACGAAGACATGTTCCAGCTTTTAAAAACACCTGCACAATACTTAGGTTCAGCATTTCAAAAGGTCAATTTCTTGAGAGATTTTAAAGACGATATGGAAATACTAGGGCGCTCCTACTTTCCTAACGTGAACAACAATTCCCTATCTGAACTCAACAAAAAAGCCATTATTGAAGATATTGAAAATGATTTTCGTGAAGCCTTTAAAGGCATTGTGGTGTTACCACTTGAAAGTAGATTGGGCGTGTATTTGGCCTATAAATATTATTTAAATTTATTGAAGAAATTAAAAAGACTAGATTCTAAACATATATTAAATGAACGTATTAGAATCTCCAACCCCTTAAAAATTCTTATCTTAACAAAGGCTTACATACGCTTTAAATTAAACTTTATCTAAAACATATTGGTATGGAAATTCTATTGTACATAGCAATTACCGTTCTCACATTCTCCTTTATGGAATTGGTTACGTGGTTTACCCATAAATATATCATGCACGGATTTTTATGGTATCTCCATGAAGATCACCACCAACCTAAATACCCTCATGTATTTGAAAAAAACGATGCCTTTTTCATCATTTTTGCAATCCCCAGCATAGCCCTGTTCTATTTTGGAGCTGTCCCAAAATTAAACTTTATGTTCTTTATTGGATTGGGCATTTTTTTCTATGGCATTGCTTACTTCTTAATCCATGATGTTTTAATCCACCAACGCTTTAAATGGTTCAAGAATATTAAGAATAAATACCTCATTGGGCTACGAAAAGCCCATAAAGTACATCACAAACATTTGGACAAGGAAGACGGTGAGTGCTTCGGAATGCTATGGGTTCCTAAAAAGTTTCATAAACAGTTCAAAGCATAATGAGGCCCTACACCTATCTACTTGTAAATTTTGCCTGTATCCTAATTCCTGTTATTGCTAGTTTCTACAGCAAATATCCTTTTTATAAAAATTGGAAAGCCTTTTTTAAGGGCAATGTAATAGTGACCTTTTTATTTTTAATTTGGGATTGGTATTTCACCAATATTGGAGTTTGGGGATTTAACAGCGACTATTTACTAAGAATAAATATTGCCGATTTACCCATTGAAGAAATTCTATTTTTTATCTGTATTCCCTTTGCCTGTGTGTTTACTTATTTCGCCCTAAACTCACTGATTGCAAAGAATCCATTGAACACAATTCAGGCAAAAATCACGACAATTCTAATTGTCGTTTTTACGATTGTTGCAGTTTTAAATTTTGAAAAACTCTATACGCTCAGCGCCTTTGGCCTTTGCTCACTGTATTTAATCTACCTAAAACTCAAAAAAGTCGACCTAGCTTTTCATTACCTCACTTACCTCTGTATATTACCGTTTTTTATAGCGAGTAACGGCATTCTGACAGGCTCCTTGTTGGATGCTCCCATTGTTTGGTATAACAATAGTGAAAATCTAGGCATTAGGATTGCCACCATCCCTATTGAGGATAGTGTTTATGGCATGTTGCTTATATTTTTAAATATTGAATGCTACAGGTATTTCAAAACCAAGAACATTCAAAATACCCAACATGCAATTACTTGATAATTGATTTTACCGCGTTGAAATCAAGCCCTCCATAATTCCCAGAACTCATTAACAATAAAGCATTATTCGTGAAATCCTGTGAAAACAAATAGTCTTTAAACGCTTCTGGATCGGTATAGATAATAAGGTCGTCTCTTTCGAATGCATCCGCTATTTGTTGATGCGTCACCTCTTCCAATTGCTTAATCTTTACCGCATGAGGCGAATAGAACACCATAGCCACATCGGCAGCATCCAGAGCACCTTTGTATTCTTTTAAAAATTCGGCATTCAAACTACTATAAGTATGCAACTCCAAACAAGCCACTACAGTTTTGTCTGGATATTGCTCTTTCATAGCCGTTGTCGTGGCCGACACCTTACTTGGAGAATGTGCAAAGTCTTTATAAGCAACCGAACTCTTACCTTCCGCTATCTTTTCCAATCGCTTACTAGCTCCTTTAAAAGTTGCAATGGCTTCGTAAAAATCATCTTCATCTACCCCCATATGCTGACAAATCCACTTGGCACCCGCGAGATTGTTTAAATTATGCTTCCCAAATACTTCAATAGGAAGTGGCCCCTCTGGTGTTTCCAATAGGGTTTCCCCATCTTCAACAGTATATTCTGGTGTATAGTAAGGCAACTTTCTAATCGTATTTTCACTGGCTTCTACAACGCGTTTCAGCGCTTCATCTTCGGCATTATATGAAATACTTCCACCCTTAACAATACTATCCACAAAAATTTTGAACTGCTCCACATAATTCTCAAAAGTTGGAAATACATTGATATGATCCCAAGCAATCCCACTCAACAAGGCGATGTTGGGTTGATATAAATGAAACTTCGGTCTTCGATCTATCGGAGAGCTTAAATATTCGTCACCTTCCAAAACAATAAAATCATTGTCATCGGTAAGTTTTACCATAACATCAAAACCCTCCAATTGGGCACCCACCATAAAATCTACATCTATATCATGATAATTCATAACATGTAAAATCATGGATGTAATCGTGGTTTTACCATGACTTCCACCAATAACAACACGTGTTTTATGCTTGGATTGTTCGTACAAAAATTCAGGATAGCTATAGATTTTCAATCCTAATTCCTGAGCTTTTAAAAGTTCAGGATTATCAGCTTTGGCGTGCATTCCCAATACTACAGCATCTAAATCGGCAGTAATTTTTTCAGGAAACCATCCATAGGCTTCTGGCAACAAGCCTTTGCTCTCCAATCTTGATTTAGAAGGATCAAAAATTTCATCATCACTTCCGGTTACCTGATATCCTTTATTGTGTAATGCGATGGCTAAATTATGCATTGCTGCCCCGCCAATAGCTATAAAATGTACGTTCATAACATGGGTTTGTAAGTGTTCAAATATAAGGATTGCTGCTGTAAGGCCGAAGTTTCCTTACATAAGTTTTGCATGCAACTTTTAAGATTACATTTTTTGTTCAATCTCTGTAATTTGACTCAAAAGAGCTTCACTTGGATATTTAGCGTAAGCTTCTTTTAGATTCTTGAGAGCCTTTTCCAATTCACTTTGAGACATATAAAATTCTATAAGCTTTTTATAACAAGTTAAAGAGCCCCCAACCACAACGGCCTTTTTATAATAGGTTTCGGCTAAACTAAAATCCTCCCCATTGAAATGCACAAAGCCCTTAGCTAAATAACCATCCACCAAAGACAAGTCCTCCAGCTGATTAGCATATTGCATTGCATTTTCCAGTCCGCCTCCTAAAATTATGGGGAGCTTCACATACAACTCCACCAAGGCCCACCTAGCATCGATATGGGAAGGGTCTAAACTTGCAGCGTTTAGGAACGCCTCCTCCACCTCTCCAATGATAGTCAAAGCCCTAATTTTATTGACACTTAAAGCTTTCATAGCTAAAGCACCTCCATATTTGTATTGATAATTGGCCACATTAGGCTGTATCTCTACCAATTTTTCATATTCTGCAATCGCTTTGTCCCATTCTTTTTGGTGCCCATAAACATCGCCTAACAACTCTACGGCTTCCAAATCTTCAAAACCTTTCACATAAGGCAACAATAAAGTTTCTGCCTGAGTAAATTCCTTTTTATCGATTAAAGTCTGAACCAACTTTTGATCCAATTGACTAAATCCCATCAAAGGCAAAAAAAATAAGCAAATCAACCAACGCATAGAGTTACTGTTCTTGTAGTATTAAAGATAATGACACTTTCTTATTTTTACAAAGATGCGTATATTTTGAAATTCGAGAATCACCAATCAAAACCTTTCAGTACAAATTAGTGATTTAAACGGAAAACAAATCTTCTCCTCACAATTGAATAATGGTACAACCCAACTAGACATCAGTCAGCTTGAAAGTGGTATCTACTTGGCCAATTTCTACGCCAATAATATTCTGATTGCAACAAAAAAAGTCATTAAAAATTAACAAAAAGAAAGCCCGCTAAAGCGGGCTCATTTACTATTTACTTGGAGGCATCGATGGTCTCACTTCTATTTTACTTGGCAGTGTCCGTGGATTCATTTTCACTAGATCCACCACCAGTTCACCAATATCCTCACTTTGTATTTTCCAAGCATCACTATCGTTCGGCACATGGTTATTAAAATATGTGGCAACAGATCCTGGCATGATGGTACTTGCCTTTATACCGTATTTCCTTAAGTCGAGCATTGCCGCTTGGGTAAATCCTGTCACTCCAAATTTACTGGCATTGTAGGCAGACCCTTGAGCGAAAAAATTGGTTCCTGCCAAACTGGAAATAGTAATAAAATACCCCTCCGATTTTTTAAGCGCCTCAACACCTGCTTTGATGGTAAAAAAAACACCTGTAAGATTAGTATCAATGGTATCCTGCCAATCTTCTACGCTTAAATCTTCTACAGAACCAAAATGTCCTACCCCTGCATTTGCCACCAATATGTCCAATTGCCCAAACTCACTTACCGTATCTGCTACTGCTTCCTTTAAGCTTTCAAAATCCTTTACATCTCCTTTTACTCCAATTGCTTTCGCCTTTGTTGTTTTATGAGCATTTAATGAACCTGCAGCTTCATGTGCTTTAGCACTGCTTCTACTTGTAACCGCTACGTGCACGCCCTGCGCCAACAGAGACTGAGCGATACCATATCCTATTCCTTTTGTACCTCCAGTAATTAAGGCAACCTTATTGTTTAAATCATTCATGTTATTTTGTTTTTGGTAATCTTTTCGTTAAAAATGCCAATTGCCCCATATGATTGGCTTGATGTTCCATAACATGAAACCAAGCCCAATGGTTGGACATGGCTCCGGTCTTTTCGGCAAACCATTTATCATCTTTAGATTTTAACAGCTCTTTGGTTCTAGTTCTTACAGCATCATATAAATCCAAATAATACTGAATTGGCTTTCCTTTAAACTGCTTTCTAGCCTTATCACCTAACTGCAATGCCGTTTCCCATAGCTCTCTTTCTTCTTCATTAAATTCCCTATTCTCAAAAGTATATACTTGATAATACGCTTCGGTTGCAGCCAAATGATAAATTAAAGCTCCAACAGTATTAGCATCTTCATCAATAAGATAATCCGTTTGTTCTTGATTTAAATGCCCTACCAACCGTTCAACTCTACCTTTCAAATTATCGAGCATAACAACCATATTCCCTATATCATGTGAATACTCTTTGGATGGCTCAATGGCATATTGTGATGTTGCATTCAAGCCCAGAAGTAAAGTAATGACAAGTAGTAGCTGTTTCATATTTTTGATGTATTAAAAGTTTAATTAAAACTACAAAATGAAACTAGTCAGCCCTATTTTATAATGTTAGGATTATTATAAAATTTATTTAGGAGGGTAACCCTTTAAAATTTCAGTTGCGATTGTTTTGAATTTTTCTTCTTTAGCTTCCGGAGCATCATCTTGATAAAAGGAATCTTCACTTATCGCCTGCCAAAACAAACCACCTCCTTGAGGATCCACAAAATCTACTTGAATCTGCCTATTCAAAGTAGATTGCCCAACAGGAATCCCTACAGAAATGCCTCCTCCCATGTTTCTACCACTACCACCAAAACCAACACCCACGGAACTTTGACTTCCCACGGTATAGGCACTACTTTTAATCTTGATTAAAAAATCTGGAGAATCAGACAATACCATGCCCTTAGTTGCCATAGCCGCATCCAAAGCATCCAAAAACCGTTTGGTATCCAATTCACTCATACCTGTGTCCAAGTTTTGAAAATAATTGTAGGTTTTATATTTGGAAAAATCTGCGTTTCTTTCATAGTCATAATTAACCTTAACGGGGGCACAAGCCATCAGGGCTAAAAAAGTAAGGCAGATAAAGGCAGAAAAAAGGTTTTTCATTTTTCTTATAAAGATACAAAAAGAGAAATGTAACTTTTCCCTACTAAGCACACTAATTACTCATTCTTTAGATGGTACCTATAACAAAAAAGGCCTGGACGTTTTAGTTCCAAGCCCTTTATATTATAAATATAGACGTCTTTATGGATTAAGCATTTTCCATAGCTTGTCTTTAAGTTCGGTAATACCTTGTTGAGCTACAGAAGAAATAAACATATACGGAATTGGCAGACTCTTATCAAGCTCGGCTTTCAATTCAGCTTTCAGTTCATCATCCAACATATCGCATTTTGAGATGGCTATCATACGTTCCTTATCCAACATTTCAGGATTGTAACGTCTTAACTCATCCAACAAAATATTGTATTGCTCCAAAATATCATTGGCATCGGCAGGAACTAAAAACAGTAAAATAGAATTTCGCTCGATATGACGTAAAAAATAATGTCCTAGTCCTTTCCCTTCGGCAGCTCCTTCAATAATCCCAGGAATATCAGCCATTACAAAGGTTTGGAAATCGCGATATTTCACAATTCCCAAGTTGGGCTTTAACGTGGTAAATTCGTAATCGGCTATTTTAGGTTTAGCTGAAGTAATCACAGACAGCAAAGTAGATTTCCCTGCATTTGGAAATCCTACCAAACCAACATCTGCCAGCACCTTAAGCTCCAAGGTAACATCCTTTTCTTCAAGCGGCATTCCCGGTTGTGCATAGCGCGGCGTTTGGTTTGTAGCTGACTTAAAATGCCAGTTTCCACGACCTCCCATACCACCTTCAGCCAAGATTCTTTCTTCTTGGTCCTCGGTGATTTCAAATAAAATTTTATTGGTTTCGGTATCCCGTATCACAGTTCCCAAAGGCACATCGATGTACATATCCTCTCCATCGGCACCTGTACTTCTGGCCTTACTTCCGTTTTCTCCATGTCCTGCACGGACGTGTCGTTTAAACTTTAGGTGAAGTAAGGTCCAAAGATTGCTATTCCCTCTGATAATAACATGTCCTCCACGACCACCGTCACCCCCATCGGGACCACCTTTGGCAATATACTTTTCACGATGTAAATGAGCAGACCCTTGGCCTCCTTTTCCTGAAGCCACATGGATTTTCACATAATCTACAAAATTTCCTTCCGTCATATTATTCCTTATAAAAGGTCTGTGTTTTTAAAATCTATCTAATTGCTTAAGATAATCGCTTAGATCGTCCAATTGCGAAATACAAAATAGAACCAATGAATGGAGCGAATATAACTACAAGGGCCCAAAGCAACTTTTCGTTACCATTAAACCTACCTCTTAAAACACTAATAAGTGCCAATAACGGTAGTAATAACCCAATCAATGCCACAATTAAAACTGCTCCTTGAAACATCCCTACAGATACCGACTCCATTATAATTTGTCGATTACCGCGCTTAATCTATTGGTAATCTCATCGATACCCCCAACGCCGTCAACACCAAAATATTTATTTTGAGCTGAATAGTAATCTTTTAAAATGGCTGTTTTATTGTAGTATTCCACAATTCTGTTTCTAATGATACTTTCATCGGCATCATCAGCTCTTCCACTAGTCTTTCCGCGTTCCAACAAACGCTCAACCAATACCTCATCATCAACTTCCAAAGCAATCATAGCATTTATTTGAGAATCTTTGCTATCCATTAACTTATCCAAAGCTTCTGCCTGTGCATTGGTGCGTGGAAATCCATCGAAAAGAAACCCATTGGCATCGGCATTCTTTTCAACTTCAGCATTCAACATGTCTATAGTAACCTGGTCTGGAACCAATTCACCTTTATCGATGTAAGACTTAGCCAACATCCCCAAGGCTGTTTCATTTTTAATGTTGTATCGAAACACATCGCCTGTGGAAATGTGTACCAAATTGTATTTCTGTTTTAAAAATTCTGCTTGTGTTCCTTTTCCGGCCCCTGGAGGTCCAAATAGTACCAAGTTTGTCATGTGTTGTGTGGTTTTTAATTGGTATATGGTAGGCAGGTCCCTTCCCAATCCATCGTAATCCAATCCGTAGCCTACAATAAATTTGTCGGGAATTTCCAAACCTACATAATGAAGTTTAAAATCTCTTTTGTACGCTTCCGGTTTAAAGAACAAAGTGGCAATAATCAGTTTTTTCACATTCTCATTTTTAAAGATCCTGTGCACTTCTGCCAATGTCCTTCCGGAATCAATAATGTCTTCCAAAATTACAACCGTACGTCCCGTTAAATCCTGGGTAAGGCCAATCAATCTCTGGATATCCTCGGTAGACTTCAAGCCTTCGTAGGATGCCAGTTTAATAAAGGTCACCTCACATGGTTTAGGGTATTTTTTCACAAAATCACTCACAAACATGAACGATCCATTTAAAATCCCAACAAACACGGGCACCTCATCCTTCAAATCTTCAGAAATTTGGTCCACCATACGCTGTACGGTCCCCTCCAATTCTTGTTCTGAAACAAATGGTTTAAAGTATAAGTCGTGAAGTTTGATCACTTGTTTTTAATTTTAGAAACGCAAAGATAATCATTTGAGTAACGATTTGCGAATTCTGCTTTAGATTGTTTTGTTTTTTAGTTTTTTCACAGGGTTTTGATTTGTACTTTTGTAGCCTCATTATAAGATTGAAGTATAACTAAAACAACTCCCTTTTTTCTGGGAAATACATATGAATTTATTCTCTTCTGAATTTAAACTAGGTATTCTTGGTGGTGGGCAATTGGGCAAAATGATGCTCTATGACACCAGAAAGTTTGACATTGCCACCTACGTCCTTGATCCAAGTAACGAAGCGCCTTGTAAAATTGCCTGTAACCAATTCCAACAAGGGGATTTAATGGACTTTGATACCGTTTATAACTTCGGTAAGCAGGTAGATGTTCTTACCTTTGAAATTGAAAACGTAAATGTAGATGCTCTTGAAGCCTTGGAAAAAGAAGGGATTAAAGTATACCCTGCTTCCAAAACCTTGAGAAGCATTCAAAATAAGGCTACCCAAAAACTCTTTTACAGAGACCACAACATCCCAACCGCAGATTTTAATCGGTTTGCCTACACTTCTGAAATCGAGGAAGCCATCCACAATGGAGGTCTTACCCTACCATTTGTTTGGAAAAGTGCCCAATTTGGATATGATGGAAATGGGGTGAAAATTGTTAGAGAGATAGCAGATTTGAAAGAACTTCCAAATGTGGAATGCATTGCAGAAACTATGGTGCCGTTTAAAAATGAATTGGCAGTTACCGTAGCAAGAACTCCAGATGGTGAGATGAAAGTGTATCCTGTAGTAGAAATGGAATTTCACCCAGAAGCGAATCAAGTGGAGTATGTTATCTGTCCAGCAAGGATAGACGATAAAGTAGCCGAAAAAGCTAAGGCCGTAGCCTTAAAAGTATCGGAGGCCTTTCAACATGTGGGGCTATTGGCTGTAGAGATGTTCCAAACAAAAGATGACGAGATTTTAGTGAACGAAGTAGCGCCAAGACCTCACAATTCTGGACACCAAACCATTGAGGCTAGCTACACCTCGCAATTTGAGCAACACCTTAGAGCCATCCTAAATTTGCCTTTAGGAAACACCGATAATAAAGTTGGCGGAATTATGGTTAATTTAGTAGGTGCTGAAGGTCATACTGGAAATGTCGTCTACCAAAACATTGAAGACATCATGAAATTGGACGGTGTGACCCCGCATATTTATGGCAAAAAGCAAACCCGACCGTTTAGAAAGATGGGACATGTTACCATTGTAAATGAAGATATCAATGAAGCAAGAAGGGTTGCCGAACAAGTAAAAAGTACAATAAAAGTAATAAGCGAATAAAATATGAGTAAAGTAGGAATCATCATGGGAAGTAAGAGCGACCTGCCAGTAATGCAGGACGCTATTGATATTTTAAAAGGATTCGACATTGAAGTTGAAGTGGATATTGTCTCCGCTCACCGCACACCTGAAAAACTATTCGACTATGGCAAAAATGCCCATACCAGAGGGTTTTCTGTAATCATTGCAGGTGCAGGTGGCGCAGCCCATTTACCGGGAATGATTGCGTCCTTATCGCCACTTCCTGTTATTGGAGTTCCTGTAAAAAGTAGCAATTCTATAGATGGTTGGGATTCTGTACTGTCTATTTTGCAAATGCCAGGCGGTGTACCTGTGGCAACTGTAGCTTTAAACGGCGCCAAAAATGCCGGCATCTTGGCAGCACAAATTATTGGAAGCTCCGATAAATGTGTCCTGGATAAAATTATGGTTTACAAAGAAGGCCTTAAAGCAGCCGTAATAGAGTCGGCGAAAAACCTATAATTTAAAAAACCCCGACTGAAGTCGAGGTTTTAAAGCTATTAATCAATTATTTTAAGAGTCATTTCTGACGCCTTTAATGATTCGAGGACAAAAGTAGCAATATAATTCAAATACAAATCAAAAAATATCGTTAATTAATCCTAAAATTGCCTTCCCTCAGAAAAGGAGTACAATTAAGATTGAATTAATGTTCCATCATATGAATATTCTCAACAAGCCTTTTGATACGCCATTCAATACTGCCCCATTTTCAAAAATAAAAACCGAAGATTTCCTCCCAGCCTTTAAGGAAGGAATTGCTCAGGCTAAAGCTGAAATCGATGCCATTACCGCTAACCCGGAAGCGCCATCATTTGAAAATACTGTGGAAGCTTTGGATTTTTCAGGAGAACAATTGGATCGTATTTCAAGTATTTTTTTCAACTTAAATTCTGCTGAAACCAATGACGAAATTCAAAAAATAGCGCAAGAGGTTTCTCCCTTACTTTCAGAATTCAGTAATGACATCACTTTAAACGAAGCGCTTTTTAAGCGTATCAAAGCTGTTTATGAGATGAAAGACGAATTGGAGTTGACGACGGAGCAGCGCACCTTATTAGACAAAAAATATAAAAGTTTTTCAAGAAACGGGGCCAACTTACCCGAAGACAAAAAGCAACAACTACGAGAAATTGACAAGAAATTAAGTCAACTTAAATTGAAGTTTGGCGAAAATGTTCTTGCTGAAACCAATAATTTCGAAATGGTCATTACCAATGAAGACGATTTGGATGGACTGCCGGAAGGTGCGAAAGAAGCTGCCAAACAATTGGCGGAATCAAAAAACGTAGAGGGCTGGATCATTACTTTGGATTACCCTAGCTACATTCCGTTTATGACCTATGCTAGCAATAGGGAATTACGCAAAAAATTAGCTGTTGCCTTTGGAGCGAAAGCATTTAAAAACGATGCGTTGGACAATCAAGAAAATGTATTGGAAATTGCAAAACTTCGCTACCAACGCGCCAATCTCTTAGGCTATAAAACCCATGCTCATTTTGTTTTGGAAGAACGTATGGCCAAAACGCCAGACAACGTCAACAAATTCCTTCACGAATTACTAGACAAAGCCAAACCTGCAGCTGAAAGGGAATTTGCCAATCTACAGGAATTTGCCAAAGAATTAGACGGCATTGAAGTACTTCAAAAATGGGATTCTTCTTATTATTCTGAAAAATTGAAGCAAAAACTATTCGATTTGGATGACGAGAAATTAAAACCGTACTTCAAATTAGAAAATGTTATTGATGGTGCTTTTACCGTGGCTCAAAAACTTTACGGACTTCATTTTGAAGAAATTCATGACATTGACAAATACCACGCCGAGGTTCTTACCTATAAAGTTACTAATGAGCAAGGTGACTTAATTGCTATTTTCTACGCCGACTTTTTCCCTAGACCAGGAAAAAGAAACGGTGCTTGGATGACTTCATATAAGCCTCAATTCAGGAAAGATGGTGCTAATGAAAGACCTCACATTTCCATTGTATGTAACTTTACAAAACCAACAAAAAGCAAACCTTCATTACTAACCTTTAATGAAGTAACCACCTTGTTCCACGAATTTGGTCATGCTCTTCATGGTATGTTGGCTGACACGACATATCCTAGCCTATCTGGAACCAGTGTATTTTGGGATTTTGTAGAACTTCCAAGCCAAGTTTTGGAAAACTGGTGTTATGAAAAAGAAGCTTTGGAGTTGTTTGCCAAACATTACGAAACAGGCGAGTTAATCCCCATGGAATTGGTGAATAAAATTAAGGAATCAGCCACTTTCCACGAAGGTATGCACACCCTAAGGCAATTAAGTTTTGGACTTTTAGACATGAGCTGGCATGGTCAAGACCCATCCCCAATTACCAATGTAAAGAAACACGAAATCGAAGCTTTTGAAAGCACTAGACTCTACCCTGATGTTCCTGAAAACTCTATGAGTACGTCTTTTTCACATATTTTCCAAGGGGGTTACTCATCAGGATACTACAGTTACAAATGGGCCGAAGTTTTGGATGCTGATGCTTTTGAATATTTCACCGAGCAAGGTATTTTTAATAAACAGGTTGCCCAAAAGTTCATGGACAACATTTTATCTCGAGGTGGTACTGAAGATCCAATGACACTATACAAGCGTTTTAGAGGCAAAGAACCACAACCAGAAGCTCTTTTAAGAAGAGCTGGTTTAATAGAAAAGCAATAGCTTTTGAATACAAAAAAAGGGCGGTGATCATCGCCCTTTTTTTTTGTTATAATTTAGAACCAAACTACTTCTAATAGGAAACTTGTACAACCTCTGCCAAGCCAGGTATCAAGGCATTTTGTGTTGCCCATAGGTTACCTTGCTTATCAAATGTTATGGCTGTAAGTAAAGGAATACCAGTTGCAATGGTAGTAACCTGTTTCGTTTCCATATCGCACATCTTAATGCTACCTCCCATTCCTGTTCCTAAAAATTCAACGGCAAACCAGCTTTGCTCATCAAGTTCGGCCACATATAAATTCCCATCCGGGCCAAACACCAAATCAACAATAGATGTAAAACCTCCGTTAAAAAACTTCACACAATCTTCGCTTGAGCCACACATGGCTCCTGAAGCATCTGGAGCAATACGCCAGATATTGGAAGCTCCCGCCGGCGCTGGAAACCCCTTTAACTCTCCTACATAATAATAACCATCAGGACCGATAGCTATAGAGGTAGGAACTGCCTGAGCAGGCATCATTGGAACATCGCATATAAATTCGAAACCCGAAATAGGTTCTGGGCATCCTACCAAGGATTGCGCATTTGCAGTTGATACCATTTCATTTGGAAATACAGCAACCACATCAATGTTCCCCTTATTGTCAACCCTAAGTAAGTCATTCGCACCGGCATCTGCTACCAAAGCTTCTTTCGCATTTGTTGCTGCAACCGCATAGGGGTTGGAATCAACTTCTTGACCATCTGGGTTATTATCAAACTCAAAGTCAAATAGATTAGCTATTTGGTTAGTATTTCCATTTCCAACACGGTAAATTGCTTGCCCTGAATACTCAGTATTCGGCCCAGCTCCTCCTCTTGTTGCCCACATGACACCATTGCCTATTGAAGCTATGGATGACACTCCTGGAAGCACAAACTGCAACTCACCTTGCGAGGTAGAAATACCAACTGACACATCGGCGACTAAAATGGTATTATTTGGACTTACGGCCAAATCGAACAATGGCCCCATCAATTCTCCAGCCTCCATACGACTGGCATCAGCTACAGAAGAATTGAGAGTTGGTTCAATAGTCATTGCGTCTGATTGGGATACTGGCTCAGAGCTACAGCCAAAAACGATAAGGATTAGTAAAACAACCACTCCTTTGAATAATGGATTTTTCATTTTGATAAGTTTTAAATTGATTGCAATTAGGTTCAGAAAACTGAACTGTTAACCCCATAAATAGTAGACTGAATGAGGTAGAAACTAAGCGGAAAACTGTAAATTTTGAGGAAAATTGATTCGGTAAAAGTGCTATAATTACCTAAAGTAGAGAGTGTTAAATATAGTAAAAATTAATCAAACCGTATTAAAAGCTACTCAGAACCATAAATTTAGGTGACGTATGCATCAAAACTGTAGTCCCAATTTTAAAAATGCATATCTTAGCTAAAACAATCAATACTATAACAAATATGTCTAAAACCAAACTTACTATACTTAGCAACGGTAGCGTAAAAGTAGATGGCGATTTTGAAATTGTCGATAAAGAAGGTAATGTCTACGGATTAGGAGGTCGAACTTTAGTCTCACTTTGTCGCTGTGGAAGATCGGAAAACAAACCATTTTGTGATGGCAGCCATCGCAACAATTTTGAACATGAGGCAAAAGCTTTCGATTTGCCACCTAAGCCTTAAACTTCAATATTTCGGATTAATCCTTATGGAAAAATTCGATATTTAAGGATTTAAAACACCCCATTAAAATCCAAGGGACATAAGACTTACTATGTCCCTTATTTTTTTGCTCATACCATCAATTTACACTTCAGATCCTTTCATAAATATAGGTCCTTATTCCTTACCAGTATATTCCTTTTAACATATTACCTGCAAGGACAATAGAAACTGATTTTTTTATCCTACATTTGAAGAAACAGATGTAAGTCAATATGCCAAAACACCAATTAGATCCTACCAAATGGGTTGTGCTTTACTCCGATTATCTGTTCAATTATACCATTGCTAGGGTAAACGACAGGGAAATTGCCAAAGACTTGGTACAAGAAGCGTTTTTTTCGGCATTGAAATCCATGAAAAACTACAAGGGAGAAGCTAGTGAACGCACATGGCTCATTTCAATTTTGAAGCGGAAAATTATTGATTACTATCGAAAATCAAACTCCAAAAAGGGACAGGCCGAAGTTAGGATTTCCTATAACTCGCCCACAGATGAGGGGGATTGGCTGGAGGAACGTGTAGCCGACCCTTTTGACAAAACAGCAGAGGACAAATTGGAAAATAAAGAACTGGGAGACGCCATCCACGAGTGTATGGGCAAACTCCCAGAAAAGCAAGCATTGGTCTTTAAAATGAAAACCATTGAAGGCATGGACACCGAAACTATCTGTAATGAATTAAAAATAACGCCGTCTAACCTTTGGGTTATCATCCATAGGGCCAGAACTGCAATGGCCGCATGCCTCGAACAAAATTGGTTTTGATTTTATGAAAAAAAGTATCCTTTTTATATCCTGTGATGAAGCAATGGAAATTTGCGACCGGTCTCAATACGGAGAAGCCTCCTTCTGGGAAAAATTAAAATTAAACTTCAGGTTTTGCTGGTGTAAAATGACAAGATCCTACACTAAACAAAACAAAAAACTCACAAAAATTGTTAAAGACTCTAAAATTGAATGCCTTAAGGAAAGGGAGCGTAAAGACTTGCATCAAAATTTTAATGAATTCCTACAGAAGCAAGATCAACACTAACCACAATATTGGGACTCCTTCAACCCAAAAACTGCTGTAATATGGCTTTTGGTCTTTATGGGCAAAATATAACAGAGCTCCTAAAACCAACGACACCAAAAAGAGGCACAGCTTAAATTTTAAGGTTGACTCCTCCCTAAACAGCTCCAATACCAGTAACAGTAATAATAAAATCCCTCCAAAAATCTTGGTAGCCTTAATTCCTATTTTCTGCGGAATAGTGGCCAGTTTCAAACTATCATAATTTAAATCCCGAATCTCAAACGGCAGTATTAACACTAATACAAACACAAACCGTTGCATAAATGGCAAAACTTCTCCAAACCCTATGGTGTGACCTGCATTCAACAATGGCAAAAACACAGTAACACCAGCCCAGACCAAGGCTATGACATACACTTTTATACCACTAATATCTCTTAGATTTTGATTCTTATCGTACAACATTTTCCTTGGGAAAAATGGAACGGCGTAAAAGAAAGTAACAAGACCAAAAAAGGCAATAATCCATAACGTTTCTAGCTCCAATTTCAGGGCATAATAAGTCATAAGCACAAAACAAATAGTAGAAAAAACTTGAATAATACGTAGCCAATAGGCTAAACTTCGATGATGAAACTTGGCCAAACCAAAATATTTAACAAAATTATAACCAGTAATACTGGCATAAAATATAAAATACAGAACGGCTTCATCATAAGGTAAACCATACTCGATTAACGTAATCCATGACATAGCATATATCGCCAAAGCCACGTGAATACTGCTATTGATGTAAAAATTGAAAATGCGTTTTAGAAACCTCACTTTACAAAAATAATTAAAGTGTTAATAAGAGGTGAAATTGGTTAAAAAACTTTCATTATCATTAACATAAAACCATGATTAATTCCGTAATTTTGCGCCTCAAAAACACAATTTTTTTAGAATGAATACAAATGCTTTCGCTTTGCGTCACATTGGTCCAAGAGAGGAAGACCAAAAAATGATGTTGGAAACAATAGGTGTAGACTCTTTAGACCAACTCATTTACGAAACTATTCCGGATGATATTCGATTACAAAAAGATTTGAAGCTTGCGGCTCCAATGACAGAAAACGAATACCTCAACCATATTCATGAACTTTCTAATAAAAATAAAGTTTACAAAACATATATTGGTTTAGGTTACCACCCTACCATTCTCCCGGCTGTTATACAACGTAACATTTTAGAGAACCCAGGATGGTATACTGCCTACACACCGTACCAAGCAGAAATTGCCCAAGGTAGATTGGAAGCGCTACTTAACTTCCAAACCATGGTAAGCGACCTTACAGGTATGGAACTTGCCAATGCTTCTTTATTGGATGAAAGTACTGCTGCTGCTGAAGCTATGAGTTTGTTGTTTGCGGTGCGTTCTAGAGATCAAAAGAAAGCAGGCGTTAACAAATTCTTTGTTTCCGAGTTAATTTTACCTCAAACCCTATCGCTACTTGAAACCCGTGCCTTACCAATTGGTGTGGAATTAGTGATTGGTAACGAAGAGGAATTCGACTTCTCTTCAAATTTCTTTGGTGCCATTTTACAGTACCCAGGAAAAGACGGTCAGGTTACAGATATCAAAACTTTTATTGAAAAAGCACAATTAGCTCAAATTAAAGTAGCCGTTGCTGCCGATATTTTGAGTTTGGTAAAATTGGAAGCTCCAGGGAAATTTGGTGCCGATGTTGTGGTAGGGACCACTCAACGTTTTGGAGTACCAATGGGATATGGAGGACCTCACGCTGCGTACTTTGCAACCAAAGAAGCTTACAAGCGTGATATTCCTGGACGTATTATTGGGGTAACCAAAGATACCAACGGAAACAGAGCTCTACGTATGGCCCTTCAAACTCGTGAGCAGCACATCAAGCGTGATAAAGCTACTTCTAACATCTGTACTGCGCAAGTACTTTTGGCTGTTATGGCTGGGATGTACGCTGTGTACCACGGACCAAAAGGTTTGGAATTTATCGCCAATAAAGTGCACCACTCTGCTGCTAGCTTAGCTGCTGCTTTAGAAGAATTAGGTTATAAGCAATTAAACACAAGTTTCTTTGATACGCTTCAAATTGAAGCCAAATCCAAAAAGATTAAGTCAATAGCTAAAGACCATAAGGTTAATTTCTTCTACCCAAACAAGCACACCGTAACTATTTCAATTAACGAGACAACCTCTTTGAGCGATGTCAATGAAATTATTGAAATTTTTGCCAAGGCTACCAAAAAGAAAACAATCAAATTAACTTCTTTAGAAGAAACAAATCATATTACTGAAGGTCTTGAAAGAACCTCAGACTTTTTAACTCTAGATGTTTTTAACAAATATCATTCTGAAACAGAATTGATGCGTTACATCAAATCTTTGGAGCGTAAAGACCTTTCTTTAAATCATTCCATGATCTCTTTGGGATCATGTACCATGAAACTTAATGCTGCCGCAGAAATGCTTCCTTTAAGTTGGGCTAAATGGGCCAATATCCACCCTTTTGTTCCTGCTAAACAAGCCAAAGGATACCTTACAATGTTAAAGTCTCTTGAAGACCAGTTAACTGAAATTACAGGATTTGCAGGCACATCATTACAACCAAACTCTGGAGCTCAAGGAGAATTTGCCGGTCTTATGGTTATCAAGGCCTACCATGAATCTCGTGGAGACCACCACAGAAATATCTGTTTGATTCCATCTTCTGCACACGGTACTAACCCGGCAAGTGCAGTAATGGCTGGAATGAAAGTGGTAGTTACAAAATCTACAGACAAAGGAAATATAGATGTAGATGATTTACGTGAAAAAGCTGAATTGCACAAGGACAACCTTTCTTGTATCATGGTAACCTACCCTTCCACGCATGGAGTTTACGAATCTGCCATTAAGGAAATCACACAAATTATCCACGACAACGGAGGTCAGGTGTATATGGATGGAGCCAACATGAACGCCCAAGTTGGACTTACCAACCCAGGTAATATTGGTGCAGACGTTTGTCACTTAAACTTACATAAAACATTTGCTATTCCTCACGGAGGTGGCGGACCAGGTGTTGGCCCTATTTGTGTTGCGGAGCAATTGGCACCATTCCTTCCAGGAAACCCATTGGTAAAAACTGGAGGTAAAAAAGCCATTACGGCAATTTCTGCTGCACCTTATGGCTCGGCTTTAGTATGTTTGATTTCTTATGGTTACATTAAAATGTTAGGAGCTGAAGGCGTTACTGCCGCTACAAAAGCTGCCATCTTAAATGCCAACTATATCAAGTCTCGCTTGCAAGGAAGTTTTGACACCTTATATTCAGGAGAATGTGGACGTGCCGCTCACGAAATGATTGTAGACTGTCGTGCCTTTAAAGCCAATGGCATTGAAGTAACGGATATTGCAAAACGTTTGATGGACTACGGTTTCCATGCTCCTACAGTATCATTCCCTGTAGCAGGGACCTTAATGATCGAGCCAACAGAAAGTGAAAGCAAAGAAGAAATGGATCGTTTCTGTGATGCCATGATTTCAATTAAAAATGAAATTGATCAAGTTACTAAAGACGATACCAACAACGTTCTTAAAAATGCACCTCACACCATGGAGATGTTGACATCGGATGAATGGTTATTCCCATATACCCGTGAAGAGGCTGCTTTCCCATTGGATTATGTAAAGCACAATAAGTTCTGGCCTACGGTAAGACGTGTAGATGACGCCTTTGGAGACAGAAATCTTATTTGTACTTGTGCGCCTATTGAAGAGTACATGGATGCCTAAATAATGGGTTGGACGTCGTAATTCGTCACCAAATATTGAATGCCTTTAATTTTCGAATCGTACATTAGCGAAAATTAAAGGCATTCTTCTTTATGAATATTAAAATTACTGGTATTGGAAGCTACATTCCCAGTACCATCGAGAAAAACGAAGACTTCAATCAACACATTTTTTTAAACTCAGATGGATCAACTTTTGGCCACAGCAATGAAGTAATCATTGAAAAGTTCAAGGCCATTACCGGTATTGGTGAAAGGCGTTACGTGAATCCCATGCTTAACTGTTCCGATATTGCCTTTTTTGCTGCCGAAAAAGCTATTTCCGATGCTAACATCGATCCTGAAACTTTGGATTACATTATCGTGGCCCACAACTTTGGGGATGTTAAACACAACACCATTCAAAGTGACATGGTGCCCTGTTTGGCCTCTAGGGTAAAACATAATTTACGCATCAAAAATCCAAAATGCGTTGCTTATGACATCCTATTTGGATGCCCAGGATGGATCCAGGGAGTCATTCAAGCTCATGCATTCATTAAAGCTGGTATTGCTAAACGCTGCCTAGTAATTGGTGCTGAAACCTTAAGTCGAGTAGTAGACAAACACGATAGGGATTCCATGATTTATTCTGATGGTGCTGGAGCTAGTATTATTGAGGCTACCGAAGACGACGGGGGTATTTTGGCTCATGAAACGGCGACCTACTCCTATGACGAAGCCTATTATCTTCATTTTGGAAATTCATACAATAAAGACCTTTGCCCAGACACTAGGTACATAAAAATGGATGGGCGTAAGATTTATGAATTTGCACTATCCCATGTACCACAGGCTATGAAAACTTGCCTGGACCAAAGTGGTTATGGTATTGAGGACGTAAAAAAGATTTTCATCCATCAGGCCAATGAAAAAATGGATGAAGCGATTTTAAAGCGTTTTTATAGACTTTATAGAGCGAATATTCCTGAAGGAATCATGCCCATGAGCATTTCGAAACTGGGAAATAGTTCCGTAGCCACGGTGCCAACCCTGTTGGATTTGGTGCTTCAGAATAAAATTGAAAATCAATCTCTATCTAAAGGTGATGTTATTATATTTGCAAGTGTTGGTGCCGGAATGCACATCAACGCCATAGTTTACAAATACTAGAATACTCTATCTTTTTAATGTGAAATGCGAAGTGAATGTCATTTCGTCATTTCCATTAATTCTATAATTTACCAAATACCAATAATCACTTGTTGGCATTGGATGGCCTTTGACATTTAGTCCATCCCAGAAATAATTGTGTGGTGTCAAAATTTTAATCATTTTGCCAAACCTATCAAATATATACAATTCATAACTGCAATTTTGAGACAATAATTCAAGACTCCAAAAATCATTAAAACCATCATTGTTTGGTGTAAAAAACTTCTTTGTTTTAAAGCATTTACCCGCCAATTCCTCACAATTCAAATTAACTTGTCCCAAACTAACAAAACATCCAGTTTCAATTTCTAAAATCGTAATATCCTCATATATTCCAACACTCAAATCTAAAACGACCAATTCCCCTTCAATATCAGAGGACAATGTCTGTTCCTGTGGAAATCCATCATTGTAACTTATCTGGTACTCCGTACTTGGGGTCAGTCCCGAAATGGTAATGCTCCCATCTTCCAATCCACAGCCCGTTGGATCCATATAAGATATCGTTGCACTTAAACCTAGCCCTCCAATCAGTTCAACATCCTCCATAGTGTCCGAACATCCTGTTAGATTGTCTACAACCTCTATGGAACTATAAACTCCCTCTCCAAGGCCCTCTAAAACCAATTCTCCATCAACATTAGAGTACAAACTCTGTTCCTGTGGAAATCCATCATTGTAACTTATCTGGTACTCCGTACTTGGGGTCAGTCCCGATATGGTAATGCTCCCGTCTTCCAATCCGCATCCAGTTGGATCCATATAAGATATCGTCGCACTTACCCCCTGTGCGCCAATAAGCTCAACATCCTCTAAATTATCCGAACATCCTGTCAGATTGTCTACAACCTCTATGGAACTATAAACTCCCTCTCCAAGGCCCTCTAAAACCAATTCCCCATCAACATTAGAGTACAAAGTCTGTTCCTGTGGAAATCCATCATTGTAACTTATCTGGTACTCCGTACTTGGGGTCAGTCCCGATATGGTAATGCTCCCATCTTCCAATCCACATCCCGTTGGACCCATATAAGATATCGTCGCACTTACCCCCTGTGCGCCAATAAGCTCAACATCCTCCATAGTGTCCGAACATCCTGTTAGATTGTCTACAACCTCTATGGAACTATAAACTCCCTCTCCAAGGCCCTCTAAAACCAATTCCCCATCAACATTAGAATACAAACTCTGTTCCTGTGGAAATCCATCATTGTAGCTTATCTGGTACTCCGTACTTGGGGTCAGTCCCGATATGGTAATGCTCCCGTCTTCCAATCCGCATCCAGTTGGATCCATATAAGATATCGTCGCACTTACCCCCTGTGCGCCAATAAGCTCAACATCCTCTAAATTATCCGAACATCCTGTCAGATTGTCTACAACCTCTATGGAACTATAAACTCCCTCTCCAAGGCCCTCTAAAACCAATTCCCCATCAACATTAGAGTACAAAGTCTGTTCCTGTGGAAATCCATCATTGTAACTTATCTGGTACTCCGTACTTGGGGTCAGTCCCGATATGGTAATGCTCCCATCTTCCAATCCACATCCCGTTGGACCCATATAAGATATCGTCGCACTTACCCCCTGTGCGCCAATAAGCTCAACATCCTCCATAGTGTCCGAACATCCTGTTAGATTGTCTACAACCTCTATGGAACTATAAACTCCCTCTCCAAGGCCCTCTAAAACCAATTCCCCATCAACATTAGAATACAAAGTCTGTTCCTGTGGAAATCCATCATTGTAGCTTATCTGGTACTCCGTACTTGGGGTCAGTCCCGATATGGTAATGCTCCCGTCTTCCAATCCGCATCCAGTTGGACCCGTATAAGATATCGTCGCACTTACCCCCTGTGCGCCAATAAGCTCAACATCCTCTAAATTATCCGAACATCCTGTCAGATTGTCTACAACCTCTATGGAACTATAAACTCCCTCTCCAAGGCCCTCTAAAACCAATTCCCCATCAACATTAGAGTACAAAGTCTGTTCCTGTGGAAATCCATCATTGTAACTTATCTGGTACTCCGTACTTGGGGTCAGTCCCGATATGGTAATGCTCCCATCTTCCAATCCACATCCCGTTGGACCCATATAAGATATCGTCGCACTTACCCCCTGTGCGCCAATAAGCTCAACATCCTCCATAGTGTCCGAACATCCTGTTAGATTGTCTACAACCTCTATGGAACTATAAACTCCCTCTCCAAGGCCCTCTAAAACCAATTCCCCATCAACATTAGAATACAAAGTCTGTTCCTGTGGAAATCCATCATTGTAGCTTATCTGGTACTCCGTACTTGGGGTCAGTCCCGATATGGTAATGCTCCCGTCTTCCAATCCGCATCCAGTTGGACCCGTATAAGATATCGTCGCACTTACCCCCTGTGCGCCAATAAGCTCAACATCCTCTAAATTATCCGAACATCCTGTCAGATTATCTACAACTTCTATGGAACTATAAACTCCTCCTCCAAGGCCTCCCAAAACCAATTCTCCATCAACATTAGAGTACAAAGTCTGTTCCTGTGGAAATCCATCATTGTAACTTATCTGGTACTCCGTACTTGGGGTCAGTCCCGATATGGTAATGCTCCCGTCTTCCGAACCACATCCCGTTGGATTAGATAATGCCCCTATATTAAAAGAAGTTTCTCCCAAATTTAAAATCCACGCCGCACCCTTTTGATAACCACCTTCACTATCTCTATACGCTCCAACCGCAATCTTCAAATTATCAGAATCGCCATTTAAAAAACAAACAGCACCTCCAAACAAATCTCCATTTTCCAAACTTCCGGAGAAACAATTTTCTCCATAACTATAAAAGAATTCTTCTGAAACTGTCCCATCTGAATTTAGTTCAATAATGAAAAAGCCTCCTGTTGCCACAGATAAAGTTGGATTTTCCTGCTTCATAGCTCCTACAATTATCTCCATTTTTCCATCTGCATCAATATCAACCACACCATCTACAGATTCTCCGAAAAGGGCTTCTGATGAAATTTCAGAATTCAATCCTCCATATAAATTTGACAGCTTTTGATATGTGTTAACAGTTCCGTCTGTATTCAAAAACAACACATAAATACAACCTGAATTGGTCATTTGATCATCATCTCGATAGGCTCCTACTGCCAAATCAACAACTCCATCTCCATTTAAATCTCCTATATTCGCTACAGATGCTCCAAAATAATCTGCAATCCCTAAACTACCGAATCCTCCTTCATTATGACCTATTTTTTGATGATAATTTACTGTCATATCTGAATTCATAAACAATATCCAAATTGCTCCTCTACTAATATCAACACCTCCTAACCTTCTTGACCCTACAACGATATCTTGAATCCCATCTCCATTTAAATCACCAATATTCTCTATATCCGTTCCAAATATTGAATAATCATCTAAATAGCCAGTAAAATTACCTTGCGTATCACTAATCTTAGAATGAGAACTAACCGTTCCATCCGAATTTAGAGATAAAATCCAAACAGCACCATGCCAATATCCTCCGTCTCCATCATAATCAGCCCCAACGGCTAATTCAATTAAGCCATCGTTATTTAAATCTCCTAGATAAGAAACAGCCCCTCCAAATCTATCATCATTATCCAATATCCCAGTAAAACCTCCACTAGTATCACTAATTTTAGTATGAGAAATAACCAGGTCATTCTCATCTAAAAACAAAATCCAAACGGCTCCTTTATCAGTGCCTCCATCATCATCCCTATAAGCTCCCACTGCTAAATCATTTATTCCATTGCCATCTAAATCGCCTATATTGTCAATTGAAATTCCATAGTTATCCCCATTATTAAGACCTCCATAAAAGCCTCCATTCAATTCATTTATTTTCTGATAAGAACTAACATTATAACTTTGGGAAAAACAAAAACTATTAAGTACGGAAAACAGAACAAAAAAACTATAGAACCTCATATATTTATTAATCTTTTTCTGACGTTCAAAATATATTTTTTTTTTTATCAGGCTAATTATTCTCAATATATTTACCCAAATTTTTTACAGAAATGCTAAAACAACTTTTTTATAAAATTATATATAACAAAAACATTAATTATGTTCTAAGGAACCTCAACCTAATACTTCATCCCGTATTTAAAAATGTAAAAATTCCTCCTTCCGGCGTACTTAAACTTAAAACACGTTCTGGGAATATAAAAATATGTACTAATCAAACAAGTTATATTACTCAACTACTTTTTTGGCAAGGCTATGGTAAATTTGAATATTCACTCATTTTCGAAAAGCTCTCAAAACAAATTTCCTATTTTTTAGACATTGGATCCAACATTGGCTATTATTCCTTAATCGCTTCAAAAGCTAATCCAGAAATTAAAATATATGCGTTTGAACCTGCTAAAGGCCCTAAACATTTCTTAAGTAAAAATATTTTAATTAATAATTTTGAAAACAATATAGAGCTTGTTGATTTAGCCATATCCAACACTATAGGTAACATAGACTTTTATGAAGTCGAGAATAAGAAATATACTTATTTAAAACAAAATCTCGCTGGAGAAGGGAATGCAGGAACAAAAATAAGCTCTAGGAACTTTGTCAAAAATTCCGTTAAATCTAGTACTCTAGATGAGTTTATTACCTCAACAAAAGTACCTCAAATCGATCTAATAAAAATTGACACCGAAGGGACAGAAATAGACATATTAAACTCTGGACTTGAACAAATTAAAAAATTCGAACCCATCATTATTTGCGAAACTTTATTTAACAATATTGAGGATGAACTAGATAGTTTCTTCAAAGGGATTGGTTATGATGCCTACAATCATACTGCAGAAGGATTAAAAAAAATAGATAGTATTAAAAGAGAAAAAGATAACGGTGTTCGTAACTGTTTCTTTGTTCCAAAATCCAAAATCCACCTAATTTCTCCATTTATAATTAATAATTAAATTGGATTTTAGTATTATCATACCTGCCCACAACGAAGAAGTTACCCTTAGGGTAACTTTGGAATCTTTGGTGGCCCAAACCTTATTACCGAAACAACTGGTCGTGGTTAACGACAATTCAACTGACGCAACACTAAAAGTCGCGAAGGAATTTGCCAATAAATATCCCTGGATTTCGGTAATTGATATTTCCTCATCAGAAGAACATCAACCTGGCTCCAAAGTTGTGAATGCCTTTTACAAGGGACTTGAAACTTTAGACGTTGCCTATGACATCATTTGTAAGTTTGATGCCGATTTAATTTTCCCTCCCAACTATCTTGAAAAAGTTGCCGCACTTTTTAAAAGCAACGACACTATAGGGATTGCAGGAGGTATTCTCTACATTGAAAAAAATGACAACTGGGTTTATGAAAACATTGCCAAACAAACCCATGTTAGAGGCCCAATAAAAGCCTACAGAAAACAATGTTTTGAAGAAATTGGCGGCCTAAAAAGATCCATTGGCTGGGATACGGTCGACACTCTTTTGGCACAATATCACGGTTGGCAAATGGCCACGGACACTAACCTAAAGGTAAAACACCTGAAACCAACAGGAGCCCAGTACCAAAAAAACTCCAAATACAAACAGGGAGAGGCCATGTACAAAATGCGTTATGGAATTACCATAACCAGTATTGCAGCTTTAAAATTGGCAATGAAAAAGAAAAGTCCCAGCCTGTTTAAAGACTATCTCATGGGCTACTTTAAGGCCAAGCAAAATGGATTGGAATATTTGGTCTCAAAACCGGAAGGTGATTTCATTCGATCTTTACGATGGAAAGGCATTCTTGGCAGATAATCCCGTCAGTCTAAAACTCCCAATCACTATACTCTTTGGAAGCTTCTAAAGTATTCTCCAAAGTATCTTCCAAATCAGGAAAGAAATCAATACCTGTTATTTGTTCCAGAGAATCTACAGAGACCACAAAGTTATTCAAGTGCTCACTACTCTCTTTAGCAGGAATTAAAAATGCAATTACTTTAACTTCCGAATTAGAATCATCCAAAATCACTTTATAAAAGTACTTTGGCACCGAAACCTGCTCTTGGCCTATGACTTCCAAATCCTCCGTAAGGACTCCTCCCGTAACCACAAAAACGCCGTTATATTCATTTGCCCACCTACGAATTTGTTGTTCCAGCCTATTCCAAACCCCTGCATTGAAATAATGATCCTGTGGACTGATATTACTGGTCAAAAAAGTTTCATTATAGGCTTCCAAACTATACCTCCGGTCTCCAGCCGGGCATAAATGTCCGCGATCGTACCCCGAATTTTTATAGTTTCGCCAATGTGCAGCCCCCGTTTTTACCGCTGAATCTATTTCAAAATATGGCCGTTTAAAATCCAAGTCCGAAAGATGGTCTTTTTTTAGTTCATAAGCCACCCATTCTGCTTGTTCATGCTCTTCGTTATAAGATAGCGAGTAACTGTCATGATGTACCACTTGTCCCGTTGTACCCATAGGCAGTAAGCGAAGTTTAGTTTCTGATTTTGGTATACTTGCTTCAGCAAACGCTTCTTCCAAAGCCAACTTTTCCAAATGTTTATTGCACCACAAGACACCTACTCCTAGCCCCAGTGCCAAAATAGTAAACCCCAAACGCTTAGTCATGTAACAATACAAATTCTAAAGGATTCCCTATAGCCGCATTGGGCAGACTAATACCTAACAAAGCTGAAATAGTTGGCGCAATGTCTGTAATCCAAGTTCGCTGAAGTGTTTCTCCATGTTTAATTCCCTTTCCAAAAAACAACAAAGGGACGTGGGTATCATAATTAAAACCTGTGCCGTGATCTGTTCCTGTTTTGTTCCATTCGGAATCCTTAAAAACCCTAGCCGTGTATACAAACAGAATATCGCCTGAACGCTTCTGGTGATGACCATTGGCCAAGAAAGTTTCCAAATACCCTTCAGGGCCTTCAAATTGGTTGATCGCAGAAGTGATATAGACTTTGTCGATTAGTTTATAAGCCAACAATTTATTTGCTACAAAAGTTTTCACCTCCTGTAAATCTAGGTTGTTATCCTGTATCTTTTCTCGGTCCAAAACCAATTGATTGTTAAGTCTACTTAATATTAAATTGGAAATGCTGTACTTTTCTTTCAACAATCGATTCATCTCATCAAACATACCACTGACATCAAATAATCCTGCGGGAATTTTATTAGATTTCAAAAACGCAGGAACATTTGGCGCAGCGTGATCGGAAGTTAAAAACACCACATATTCACCCTTCCCTACCTTCTGGTCTAAAGCATTCAGCAAACGCTCCAGTTCCAAATCCAAGCGCAAATAGGTATCTTGAATCTCCTTAGAGTTTACTCCAAAATCATGGCCAACCTTATCGGTACTTGAATAACTCACCGTCAATACATCGGTGATATCGTCTTGCCCCAACGCTTCAGCATCAATAGCTTTTAAAGTGAAATCTGTTGTTAGACTATTTCCATAAGGAGAATCGGCAATAATTTCATAACCACCGTTTTTAGATTTCAAAGCTTTTAAATCATACGGAAAGGTTGAAGTCTTCTTACCGTCAAATATTCTTTCAAAATTATTTTCATCGCTACCACTTTCGGTATAGGTCTCAATATCGTACAAAGTATCCCAAATTTTAAAATAAGACTTGGCAATTCCCGACTTATTAAATTCTTTTACCCATTCTGGTAATTCTTCCATATAAAAGGTGCTCGACATCCAGTTTCCCGTACCATTGTGGTCGTAATCGAACCAATAAGCAGCATTGGCGGTATGGCCCGCCGGCAAAATGGCGCCTCTGTGTTTTACTGAAATTCCAATGGTCTTTCCTCTCATTTGCGTAAACAATCTATTCTCATCAGCAAATGTTGTAGATAACATAAGTCGCGGCGATTTTTTTCCATCATCACTTTTCGTTCCTAAAGGCTTTACACTGTCATCCTGAACACAGTTAACGTCTTCTCTGGTTTTCATATCGTACCAATCATTACCAATAATGCCGTGATATTTGGGAGTTGTTCCTGTGAAAACAGAAGCATGCCCAGGTCCTGTTTTAGTTGGAATGTAATTGAAATGGTTGTTTTTGCAATTAAAACCTTCATTTATCAGGCGCTTAAAACCACCCTCAACATACTTGTTATAGTAACGGGTTAGATAATCATATCTCATTTGATCCACTATAATTCCAACAACCAATTTAGGCTTGGAAGTTTGCGAATTTTGAGTTGAAGAAATTGAATTTTCGGTATTATTTTGAGCCCTCACAGATATACAAAAAGCATATATAATCAACAGACATACAAGGTTTTTCATAAAATGATCTCAATGATAATATTCAAAGCAACTCAAAAATACTGTTTTTTAGGTATCATAATTGGATTTTAAGGTTAAATACCCCTAACTTTTTTTTACTTTAGCACTAACAAAATTTCGTATGACGGCCCTTAATAATATTGGTAAATATTTTTTGATGATTGCAGACATGTTTCGCAAACCAACCAAATGGTCTGTGATGAAACAGCTGATTTTAAAGGATATTGACGACTTAATTATTGGCTCTTTGGGAATCGTAGCATTCATTTCCTTTTTCGTAGGAGGCGTTGTCACCATTCAAACTGCCTTAAACATTGACAATCCACTTATTCCTAAATATCTTGTTGGCTTCGCCACGAGACAATCGGTAATTTTAGAATTTGCACCTACTTTCATTTCCATAATCATGGCTGGAAAAGTAGGGTCCTTCATCACATCAAGCATTGGAACCATGCGTGTTACCGAGCAAATTGACGCTTTGGAAGTTATGGGGGTCAATGCTATCAACTATTTGGTTTTTCCCAAGGTAATAGCCCTTTTATTATACCCGTTTGCCATTTCCATTGCAATGTTTTTAGGTATTTTAGGAGGTATGGCCGCTTGCTATTTTGGAGGTTTTGTAACAGTAGACAATTACATAACAGGCGTACAGCAAGACTTTACACCTTTCCACCTTACATACGCGTTCATTAAAACATTTGTGTTTGCCTTTGTTTTGGCTACCATTCCTTCCTTTTATGGTTATTACATGAAAGGCGGCGCTTTGGAAGTTGGTAAGGCTAGTACAACTTCGTTTGTTTGGACCAGCGTTATGATTATTCTATTAAATTATTTACTCACGCAAATGTTATTGAGCTAATGATTGAAGTAAAGAATTTACATAAATCCTTTGGAGATTCCCACATTTTAAAAGGTATCAGTACTGTTTTTGAAAAAGGAAAAACGAACTTAATCATTGGACAAAGTGGTTCCGGAAAAACAGTCTTTTTAAAATGCCTTTTAGGATTGTTCCCTTATGAAAAAGGAAGCATTATCTATGAAGACAGGGAATACAATAATCTTAGCGATGACGAAAAACGGGATTTACGTGCCGAAATTGGAATGGTCTTTCAAGGTAGTGCTCTGTTTGATTCCATGACCATTATGGAAAACGTTATGTTCCCTTTGCGCATGTTTACAAAACAAAGTAGAAGTGAAATGGAAGACCGTGCAGACTTTGTTTTAAAGCGTGTTAATTTGGATGGAGCCCATCATAAAATGCCAAGTGAAGCTTCTGGAGGAATGCAAAAAAGAGTTGCTATTGCAAGAGCTATAGTTAACCGTCCGAAATATTTGTTTTGTGATGAGCCAAATTCTGGTCTAGACCCTAAAACATCTATCGTTATCGACAACCTTATTCAAGAAATTACAGACGAATACAAAATCACAACGGTGATCAATTCGCATGACATGAATTCCGTGATGGAAATTGGGGAAAAAATTGTGTTTCTAAAAAACGGACATAAGGAATGGGAAGGCTCCAACAAAACCATTTTTAAAACCGATAATGAAGCCGTAACTGATTTCGTTTATTCCTCAGAACTCTTTAAAAAGGTACGTAAAATGTACTTGGAAGAAAACAGTTAATAGATTTCCTTCTATTCCTGCTTTACCACGAGGCTATCCAAGTTGTATTTTACTTTTAGCCACTCCGCCAAACGTTTTTGACGCTCAGGAATATCCTTCTCTTTCAATTTATCATTCCAATCCACAGTGAATACCGAAAGCGTATCGATTTTCTTGAAGTTAGAAGTAATAACATTGGAATAGGAAATCCTGTCAACATCCTCATAATTGATTTTCACCTCTTTGGTTAACTCTTCAAAAGGAATTAAATTCTTTTCAAGTTTATTTAGTTTTTTCAACTGTCCTTCCAAAAATACTATGCGCTGTCCCTGAGACATTAAATCTATAGAATCCCGATAACGAATCTGTTCCATATACTTTAAGTTGTCCAAGTTTTTAGACTTATTTTGATTTACAAGAAGAGTCGTACTTTTCAAATGCTTATAAGTTCCCATTCTATCCTCTAATACCGCAATGTTCTCGTCCGGGATATCATCCAATCCAAAAGAGTTCAACTCAATAATAGAATTTTTCCCTGCATTATATTGAGGGTTAGAATTTTCCCTCATATACTTAGGATGGGGTAAAGGCGACACTATTTCATTCTCTAAAAACTTTTGTACATCTCTTTCCCAATTACTTTCATTTAACACCAAAATAAAGGTCCAAATGGCTGGTACCATTACAATAATTGCCAAGATGGAAGCAGCTCTTGCGATCATTTTTCGCTTTTGGGAATTAGCGTATTTCAGCATTGGGAAACGCAATACCTTTACTACTAAGAATGTTGCCAATGCAATAAAAATCGTGTTTATGGTAAACAGATACATTGCTCCAAGAAAATAGGTAATGTTCCCTTTTGCCAAACCATAACCAGCCGTACAAAGCGGCGGCATTAAAGCCGTAGCAATAGCAACCCCAAAAATAACGGAAGCTATGGTTCCTTTTTTTGTTTTGGCAATAATCAAGGCCAAACCACCAAAGAATGCGATAAGTACGTCCCTTATATCTGGCTTTACACGCCCTAAAAGTTCTGAGTTATCTTCGCTTAAAGGAAATATGTAAAAAAACATAAAAGCGGTAAGCAAACTCAAGACAATCATGGTAACCAAATTGACCAATGATTTTTTTAAAGTATCAATATCATTAATCCCAATGGACAACCCAACACCAAGAATAGGTCCCATAAGGGGAGAGATTAACATAGCTCCAATAACCACCGCAGTAGAATCTGCATTCAACCCAATGGAAGCCACAAAAATAGAACAAATTAAAATCCAGGCAGTAGCTCCTTTAAAAGGAATATCGTTTTTTATAGATTCTATGGTAGCATCGCGATCGGTGTCCTCCCTAAAATCCAATAATTCACTTAAAAAAGTCTTGCTGCTTCTAAGAAGGCCTTTGGCATCTTCCTTTACGGCTTGTTTAGATTCTTCGACTGCTTGGTCTTTCTTTTGTTCTTCTAAAGCCTGCTTTTTCTGCTCCTCTTCTTCAGAAAAATTGAATTTATTTTTGGTCATACTTACCCATAATTTTCTCCAAACTTAGCTTTCACCGTTTGGAGGACTTGCTTTATATCTTGTTCTTTCGACTTAGGAAAGATAAGTAAAACTTCGTCTTTGTCAACAATTATATAATCATTTAAGCCATCTACTACGACAATTTTATTCTTTTTGCTTCTTATCATATTGCCGGAAGCGTCCTCCAATAGGGTTTGGGCATTGACAATGGCATTAGAATCCTCATCCTTTTCCAACTTATCGTAGAGACTCCCCCAGGTTCCTAAATCATTCCAATCGAAAGTTGCGGGTAGCACATATACATTATCACTTTTTTCCATGATAGCGTAATCCACCGAAATATTCTCTGCCTTTTTATAGTTATCTGCTATAAAATCCCTTTCGCTTTCTGTGTTATACGAAGTGATACCCGATTCAAACAACGCAAACAACTCCGGTTGATTTGTTTGAAACGCCTTTACCACACTTTGAACACTCCAAATAAAAATGCCGGCATTCCACAAAAAATTTCCTTGGGCTAAAAATTGTTTTGCCGTATTATAATCTGGTTTCTCCCTAAATTGACTCACCAATTTTATAGAATCTTCGGAAGATTTGTCGTATTCTATATAACCATACCCGGTATTAGGAAATGTGGGTTGAATTCCCAATGTCATCAAGGCGTCATTTTGGGAACAATAATCAAAAGTGTTTTGCACATTATCTACAAAAGCTTGCTCGTCCTCAATCCAGTGATCACTTGGCGCCACAATCATTACAGCATCTGGGTTTTCCTTTTGAATTTTAAGAGACGCATATAAAATACAAGGAGCTGTGTTACGCATTTCCGGTTCGAGCACCACTTGGTCTTGCGACACTTCTGGCAATTGTTCCAATACCAAATCATTGTAACGCTCGTTGGTAAGAATAAAAATATGGTCTTTAGGAATTAGTCTTGCCAAACGTTCAAATGTTTTTTGTATTAAGGTTTCCCCTGTTCCTAACATATCGTGAAACTGTTTTGGGTAACTCTCCGTACTCACTGGCCAAAATCTGGATCCTACACCTCCTGCCATTAAAATGGCATAATAATTTTTATTCATAAATTCTCTTTATCTCTTTATCTTCTTTTTATTCTAATTCTATTCAAGCTAAGACCTCTACTTCTGCATTGGGATTAAATAGATACAGCCTACCTGTACTGAGCTCTAAACATTCGTAACGCTTGGTCCGCTTTTTTCCCATTTTAAAAATCCGTCCATTGTGCATCTTAAACTGACTGCCAAAAGGAACTTCAAAAATATAAGTTTTATTGTTGGCTTCATCAAATTGCTTTAAAGCTAACGCTAAGTTAACATCGGTATCACTACTGGCTTTAGGATTCTTAAAATGTTTGGCCAAAAGTGGCAATAATTCATTTGGGAATATTTCAGGATGCAATAAAGGCAACATTAAATGCTGAAACGTATATTTCCATTCCTTACCATGTGGTTTTATGGCCTTCCCATAATTCCTAAAAGCCTCGAAGTGTGCGATTTCATGCACCAAAGTAATTAAAAACCGATAAGGATTTAAATTGGAATTTACTGTAATTTGATGCTGCCCATTGGGTAAACTTCTATAATCTCCATGTCTAGTTTTACGCTCCGATTTTATCTTAACCGACAAATGATCGTGGTTTAAAAGCTCAACAACATAGGCAACGGCAGCTTTGGGAATAAAATTTTCGAGGGTCTTTTGCATCTTTCAAAAATACAGGAAATCTTCTAATTTACTAGGTATTCCCTTAATTCCTGCATGTGTTGAAAAGTATGGGTGGCAACAGCGGGCAGTTCATTATTATAATCATGAGCTACAAAACCAAAAACATCAAAACCACCTGCCCTAGCCGCTGTAACTCCAGTTAAGGAATCCTCTATAACTACACATTCTTCGGGGTGGTACCCCATAGTTTTGGCCGCCCATAGAAATACATCTGGATCGGGCTTCCATTTTTGGATTTCGTAACAACTAAAGATATTGGTTTCAAAATACGGAGATAGCCCTGTTAATGCCAAGTTATGTATTATTTTCTCCTTGGTTCCGCTTGAGGCAACTCCAAAAGGTAAATTTAACTCCTCCAACAATTGAGGCACTCCATCTATGGGTTTTAAAGCCTTTTTGAATAACTCAAAGCTTCGCTCCCTATACATTTCCTTAAAATTATTTGGAAGCGGTTGCGGCACCAATTTGGCAATTTTGTCATAACAACTTTGCATGGAGCCTCCTTTAAAGTGAGTCAAGGCATACTCTAAATCAATTTTTCCTCCCAACTCATTAGTCATATCGGCAAGAACTTGATTGCTCAAGGGCTCACTATCCACCAAGACACCATCACAATCAAAAATAACACATTTATACAGCTTCATTTCTATGGTGTTGAATTAGATACTTGCAGCAATTTGCCATTGTAATATTTACAACCATTTAAAGCAAAATCCGCTATATAATCAGCCATTTCCTTTGCTGTGGTAGGCGCTTGATACCCAGGGAAAGCTTCTTGCAGCATTTCGGTTTGTACAGCTCCCAAAGCCAAAACATTAAAAGAAGGTCCAGTTTCTTTATATTCTTCAGCTAATAATTCGGTTAAAGTAATAACAGCTCCCTTACTGGAACTATAGGCAGCCAGACCTGCAAATTTCATACTTCCTTGAACACCTCCCATAGAACTGATGGTCACTACATGCCCATCCTTCTTCATAAAAGGCAGGACTAATCTTGTCAATTCTGCAACACCAAAAACATTAGTCTTGTAGACATATTCAAAATCAGCAAATGAAGTCTGCTGAAAAGGTTTATTCAGCAAGGCTCCTGCATTATTAATCAAGACATCTACATGCTCCCACTCCTTCTCTATAAATTCATTTACCTTCTTATAAGCCTTTAAATCTCCTAGGTCAAAAGGAAACGTTGACACATTTTTTAGGTTAAGATTTGAAACAGGAAGCTCATTCCTTGATAAAGCCAAAACACTATGGCCTTGACTTGCCAAAATCTGCACCAATTCAAATCCAATTCCCCTACTCGTTCCAGTTATGATTATATTTTTCCCCATCGTTTAATTCAATTTTATTTCTTGTGTCGGTGTATTGCAAACTGCTTCAATGACAGGTGTGAATTTATTGATGACACTAGCCATAAATTCATAGTTCATTAACTGAGCTTCATCTCCAACTTTGTGATAAAAATCATAGTTGGATAAATCGCAACTTGACACGGTATGACAAGGCAAACTAAACTCTTGATAGAACGGATAATTATCTGATGCCTTAAACAGGTTGTGCTTTTCTGCTATTTCTGAAACTCCAACTAAATTATTACCGTGGTAGGCATTTAACTTTTCGGCCACATTGGACATTTTGTAACCTGTTATAAACACCTCATAATCCCTATTATTAAGCGGAACTCCCAACATTTCAAAATTAATCATAGTATAGAGGTTGAAATTTTGCTGTTTCAACCTTTTGGCCAAATGTGTAGATCCCAATAGCCCCTTCTCTTCTCCTGAAAACAGTACAAACATTATACTTCGTTTGTTACTTTTAGTTTGTGCAAAATGCTTTGCAAAAGCCAGCACCGAAGCCGAACCTGAAGCGTTATCATTGGCCCCATTGGCAATGGAATCCAAATCAACCTTTTTACCATATCCAATATGGTCATAATGAGCCCCCAAAACGACGTACTCATTCTTTAATTCCGGATCATTTCCTTCCAAAACCCCAACTACATTAAATCCTTTTAAACTGTCAACGACAAATTCGTCTTGATATCCTTCAAAATAAGGAGCAACCCCATACGCTTTAAATTTATTCTCAATGTACTTTGCAGCCTCATTAATTTCTGGTGTTCCAGTATTTCTTCCTTTCAAATCATCAGAAGCCAAAAAAGCAACCATTTCTGATACTTCCGTCTTTGTTGCTGAAGATGGTGTATCAGTCTGTTTACAATTATACAATACCGTCAATGCTAATAGGGCAAAAATTTTATTCATGGTGTATTTATTAAAAATGTAAAAATAACAAATATCACACCGCATAAAAACACTCATGCTTTATAATTATGAAAACAAAACACTTCAAAGTAAGCTTCTTTTCCTCCAAAAAGCATGAACTATTAGTCATAGTCTTTGAACTAAAAGTGCAAAGGGAACCCTGTTATTCTGCATACATTTAGTGTTGAGATAAGTGACAATCACTTATTTAAAAGAACATTCAATTAACCATTTAAATCTTTATGATTATGAAAATTTTAAAATCTTTATTAATTTTAATGATATCTACAGCGTCTTTCAATGCCATAGGTCAAGAAAAATCTGTAGAACTTCTAAATGATGAGTTGGCCAATAACAAAGGGCTAAACATGTATGTCATTGAAAGAAACATCCCCGGAGCCGGAAATTTAACTACAGAAGAACTGCAGGCCATATCAAAAACTTCCTGTGGTATATTGGACACAATGGGATCTGACATAAAATGGCTTCATAGCTATGTAACAGGAGACAAAGTATATTGTGTTTACATGGCAAAAAATGAAGACCTAGTTAGAGAACATGCCCAAAAAGGTGGGTTTCCCGCAAACTCCGTTGCTCCTGTTAAGGTAATAATTGACCCTTCTACCGCTACTGCCAAACAATAATGGTGGCCACGATCTCCAAACACTGTTCCTACAGTTTTAAATTGTAATCAATTATCCATTATTATGCATATCATCACTAACAAGTACTCATTAAAAATTCTTTTAATTGCTTTACTGTTTTTAGGGTACGGAACACAGGCAATTGCCCAAAAAGGAGACGGAACTTATAGCGAACTGTCAATTGCAAAGACTATTCATGACAAAGATTTAAAATGGAATCCCGCACCAGACTTTTTTCCGGGTTGCACTTTTACCATTTTAAACGGGGACATCACCAAACCGAATTTGGATTTCTTTTTCAAGATTGAACCCAATACGGAAGTCATTAAGCATACACATAATTCTCCAGAGCGCATGATTTTAATTTCAGGAGAATTGGAAGTAACTTACGAAAATGAGCCAACAAGCCTTCTTAAAGCAGGAACATACGCCTATGGTCCGGCAGGAAAACCTCATAAGGCGAAATGCCTCAATAAAGGGCCGTGTGTGCTATTTATTGCTTTGGTTGACCCTTTCAATGCTATTCCCATAGGTAAATAGCCTTTGGAATAAAAGTTTCTATACTTAAAACAAAAAAGCCATTACTGACTTGTAATGGCTTTTTTTAGTATTTAAAAGGCAAATGTTATACAAACATCGCCACTGGATTTTCAATATAGTTCTTTAAAGTTTGTAAGAACTGTGCTCCCGTTGCACCATCTACTGTTCTATGGTCACATGCTAAACACAATTTCATGGTGTGTCCAACAACAATCTGCCCATTTTTAACTACAGGTTTTTCAACAATGGCTCCTACAGAAAGAATTGCAGAGTTAGGCTGATTGATAATTGAAGTGAAACTTTCAATACCAAACATTCCTAAGTTAGAAACTGTAAAGGTACTACCTTCCATTTCTTGAGGTGTCAATTTTTTGTTTCTAGCTCTACCGGCATAATCCTTAACAGCAGCACCAATTTGTGACAAACTCAATTCGTTTGCAAACTTCACTACTGGCACAACCAATCCATCTTCAACGGCAACAGCTACCCCAATATGCACATGGTGGTTCAACCTCATTTTATCAGCAAACCATTGCGAGTTTACTTGAGGATGTTGCTTAAGTGCCATAGCACAAGCTTTCACTACCATATCATTAAATGAAATTTTGGTATCTGGAAGTTCGTTAACCTGCTTACGGAAAGCAATAGCATTTTCCATATCAAACTCCACATTTAAATAATAATGTGGGGCCGTAAACTTAGACTCAGACAAACGCTTGGCAATAACTTTACGCATTTGAGAATTTGCTTTTTCATCAAATTGCTCTTCACCTTGCACTGAAGCAACAGGCGCAGCAGATGCTGAAGCGGCCTTCGACTCAACAGCAGCTGGCTTAAAGTTTTCAATATCACGTTTAATGATACGTCCATTTTCTCCTGAACCTTTAACTTGAGATAAGTTTATCCCCTTTTCTTCTGCCATTTTTTTAGCTAATGGAGAAATAAACAATCTACCATTGGAAGCTGTATCGGCAGCAGCAGGAGCAACTTCTTTAGCAGTTTCTGCCTTAGGAGCTTCTTCTGTTGGCGCCTCGGTTGGAGCTGCGTCAGTTGCTGGGCCACTTCCTCCCGCTGTGAAGTTAGTAGCTATAGCAGACACATCTGTTCCCGCAGGACCGATGATTGCCAACAAAGAATCTACTTTTGCAGACTCTCCTTCTTGCAAACCAACATACAACAAAGTCCCTGATTGGAATGATTCAAACTCCATGGTTGCTTTGTCCGTTTCAATTTCCGCCAAGATATCACCTTCTTCTACCACATCTCCAACTTTCTTCAACCAAGAGGCAACGGTTCCTTCTTCCATGGTATCACTTAAACGTGGCATGGTTACCACCGTTACACCTTCTGGAATGGCAACATCTGCACTTGGTGTTTCTGTTTTTGCAGGAGCTGGAGCTTCAGCTTGTTCCTGGGTAGGCGCTGGAGCAGCACTTCCTCCGTTTATTAAACCAGAGATATCTTCTCCTTCATCTCCTATGATGGCCAGAAGTTCATCTACTTTTGTAGTCTCTCCTTCTTTAACTCCAATATATAATAAGGTTCCTTCATGAAAGGACTCAAACTCCATAGTAGCTTTGTCGGTTTCAATCTCCGCTAGGATATCTCCTTCTTCAACTTTATCACCAACATTTTTAAGCCAGGAAGCAACAGTTCCTTCTTCCATTGTATCGCTCAAACGCGGCATATTAATTACTTCTGCCATAACTTACTTATAGTTTAGTTTGTATAAATGGATAATCTTCTTGCTCATAAACCGCATCGTACATTACATTTAGTTCCGGGAATGGAGATTCTTCTGCAAATTTCTCACACTCTGACACTAAATCCTTAACACGTTTGTCAATTTTCTTTATATCGGCCTCTGAAGCGTATTTCTTTTCTAAAATGATATCTTTTACCTGAGTAATCGGGTCAATTTTCTTGTACTCTTCAACCTCTTCCTTGGTTCTATAATGCTGAGCATCACTCATTGAGTGACCTCTATATCGGTAGGTCTTTAATTCCAAGAAGGTTGGTCCTTCCCCTCTACGAGCTCTTTGGATAGCTTCATCGAATGCTTCGGCCACTTTAACCGGATTCATTCCGTCTACTGGTCCAGAAGGCATTTCATACCCCAATCCTAACTTCCAAACATCGGTATGGTTTGCTGTACGCTCTACCGAGGTTCCCATGGCATATCCGTTGTTTTCACACACAAATACAACTGGAAGCTTCCAAAGCATTGCCAAGTTAAAAGTTTCGTGTAAGGATCCTTGACGAGCAGCTCCATCACCAAAACAACAAATTGTTACGGCATCACTTCCTTTGTACTTATCACCAAAAGCCATACCAGCTCCTAATGGAATTTGTCCACCAACAATACCGTGACCACCATAAAAACCATGTTTTTTGGAGAAAATATGCATGGAACCACCAAGTCCTTGAGAGGTACCTGTAGCTTTCCCATACAACTCTGCCATTACTCGCCTAGGATCTTCTCCCATACCTATTGGCTGTACGTGGTTACGATAAGCTGTTATCATTTTATCTTTTGACAGGTCCATAGCGTGTAAAGCTCCTGCCAAAACAGCTTCTTGACCATTGTATAAGTGAAGAAATCCTCTAACTTTTTGTTGAATATACACTGCAGCAAGCTTATCTTCAAACTTTCTCCAGAACAACATGTCCTCATACCATTTCAGGTAAACTTCTTTTGTTATTTTTTGCATTTGGCGTTAATTTAATAAACGGAATAACAAAAATACTACATTAGTTATTAATGAAAAACCGTATTTCACAAAAATTTACCGAAAACGTTATAGCTGGGATTTATCAAATATCAAAGGCAAGAGATTTGATAAAGAGTAAGATCTGACTACTTTTCCCCGTTCTCCCATAAAATACATTTCAATGGGGCTTTTCTGACGAATTTCATATTCAGAAATTGACTGCCTACAGGCGCCACATGGTGGTATTGGCTCTAAAGTAGTTCTTAATTGGGACGCCGCCGTAATGGCCATTTTCAAAATCTTTGCTTTTGGGTATTGAGCACCGGCATAATAAATAGCCGTCCTTTCGGCGCAAAGTCCAGATGGATAGGAAGCGTTTTCTTGGTTGCTACCTAAAACCACTTCGTTATTATCCAACAAAAGAGCTACTCCCACATAAAACTTGGAATAAGGGGCATAGGCCTTTTGTCTTGCCTCTATGGCCTTTTGCATAAGTTCCTGTAAATCTTCAGGCAACTCCAAAATCCCCTCATAAACTTGAAATACGGACTCAATTTTAACCTCTTTCATATAATCAGTTATCTCTTAAAGATAAAAAAATATATCCACAAATGAATTTCCTACTCTACAATTATGAATTGGGACCATTGAAAAGAAAAAAAGCACCATTCCAAAGAATAGTGCTTTTAGATATCGTAATAGAATTGTCTATTAATATTCCATGTATTCGCCGTCTCCGAAGTTAAACGACAAAGAGAAACGTAAAGTCCCTTCCAATGGACTTTGAACTTTTGAAGCCGAGAACAGGTAAGACATATCTATATTTACCATAGAATATTTGAATCCTGCTCCAAGGGCAAAAAACTGTCTAGCTCCCTTAACTTCACTTTCGTGGAAATATCCAGCCCTAAACGCAAAGGCTTCTTGATAACGATACTCGGCACTAAGGGCCCAAGTTATCTCTTGCATTTCTTCTTTAAAGCCTCCAGGTGCATCACCAAACGACTGGAACATTCCTTTGAAGAAACTTACATTATCATCTTTTCCATCAACAATGACATTGGTGCTAACTGGGCTATTTGGATAGCCTACCAATTCATCATCTCCGTCATCATATTCACTATTTCCATTATTGTCTATATACTCGTATTCATTCCCTCTAATAGGAGGCGTTGGCACCAATAACTTAGTCACTTCACCTGTAACAGACAATTTGTTATAGTTATCGAAAATAAAATCGAAACCACCACCTAATCGCAACGTTGTAGGAATAAAGTTTTCCCTTCCGGCATCATCATATTTGATCGTAGGTCCAATGTTCTGAATCGCAAAACCACCTCTCCAACGGCCATTGAAATCGTTATAAGCCATTTCTTCAGACTGATAGTACCCTGCTATATCAACACCTATGGAACCAGCAGCACTTGCATTGGCATCTACAGCCTGAATTCTTAAATCTGAACGTAAATAACGCATGGCTACCGCCATAGAAAACTGATCTGCCAACCTTAAAGAATAAGATACATCCACAGTCAATTCATTTGGTTTTTCAATTAATGCTTGAGAAAATTCATCTTGAACCAACTCAATTTCACCTAAACTAAAGTATTTAAAACTCGCTGCAAAGGCACTATTTTCATTAATTCTATTAAAGTAAGTGATGTTTCCTAAAAAAATATCATTCACCAACTTACTTAAATACGGTGTATAACTAACTCCAAAACCCGATTTTGTTTCTGAAAAGGCATATTTTGAAGGGTTCCATTGTTGGGAATAAGTATCAACGCCTGTTGCTACCCCCATATCTCCCAAAGCACCAGCTCTTGCATCCGATGCAATCAATAAAAATGGTACAGCAGTGGTAATTACTCTAGAATCATTTTGATCCGGTATGACTACTGTATTGTTTTGAGCTCTTGAAACATTGAAAGCAGTTAGTGTGATAAGTATTAAAAAGTATTTTTTCATGGTATTAGTTAAAATTCTTCTCTAATTGTGCCAAACAAGCACTCGCAAATATAATTGTTTATTATAGTATCACAAGCTTTTGGATTTTCTCCACCTGCTTATTTAATAGGTTTGATCTTACTTTTAGTTTATATATATAAACCCCTTTTCCTATTTTTTCTCCAAAATCGTCTCTTCCATCCCAAGTGATACTTCTTGATAATGATGACGTTCCCTGATTACAACATTCACCATCGGCATTGGTTTGCCCATTTAATGTACGTACTAATTTACCGGACACGGTAAATATTTGTATAGAAACGTCCAAATTGCCAGAACTATTGTGGTTGAACCAAAATTCGGTATAGTCCACAAACGGGTTTGGATAATTCAACACATTATTAATAACCAGTTCTTGATCCTTATCATGAACCACAAACTGTAACTCCGAAGTTGCGGAATTATTATACACATCCCACGCTTTTAATGTTAATGTGTGTAAGCCGGGTTCTAAATTTCGGAATGGATAAGACACCTCTCCATTTTGGTAATCGTCAATATTGGCGGTATAATAATCGTTCAAAACAATAGGATTCGTTTCGTCCCCGTCAATAATGGCCACAATATCATGACCAATGCCACTCGCCGTATTAATACCGTTATCATCCTGCAATTTCGCCAAAAATGTTGGAGACTCATTGGTAATCCCTCCTGACACAAAATTGGTGTCATTCATATACAAATTGATGACAGGACCAATATTATCTTCCTCTGCATTTTCATTGATGCCTCCCACTTGAATATCAAAACTAGCCCCGGCTTGATCTTGTAAGGGATTTTCTGTTTTAGCGTAGAAACTCACTTTTCCATTTCCTACAGGAATTCCTATATCTCTAGGCACAACAAACTCAAATTCAAATTCACCATTTGTTACAGTGACCTGTCCTTTAAAAAGAATTTCTCCCAGGGTTTCAAAATCCATTTTGATAACACCGTTGCTATCTGTCGTGCCATCATTACCTAGAGTTTGTCTTTCAATATTTTTATCAAAAACAGTAGCCGTTAGCACTCCATTGTAAGTTGGCATTGGGCTTCCTAGCTCATCCACAACTTCTCCTGATAATTTCACTTTCCCTAAAGCCTGTAATACATCGGTATCCCCACCCAAAGGCACATCATTAATTTTGGTCAAACGAATATCCGGTCTTGGCATGGCCAATTTTAAAGCTGGATCTCCAATAGAGAATACCATAAATTTTTGTCCATTACCAGAAACACTCGAAGAGTTTTTGGTCAATCTCAAGGCCTCCGCAATGGATACATGGGGATTATCTCCAAACTCAAAAAGATAGTCTCCAAGTTGACTGTTAAAGGGAACAGCAACACTCATAAAAATTTGCCGCGTAGTTGTAATTAAAGCAATAGCCCCTCCTTCCTTATTCCAATAAGTATACTCTCCTGCAGTAGGTCGTTGTGGATCATCAAACTTGGTATATTCACAAGTCACGGTTACAAAACAGTTATATTTACAAGTGTTTTGCAATTCTTGAGAATCTGCTTTTGAGAAAATACGTTCTTTCGACAAACCATCTTCTCCACCATGACCAAAATAATTCACTACCAAAGCTCCTGCTTCAATTGCCTTTATAATTGCTTCTTCCACCTGCGGATAAGTGTTCCCTCCCGCTGAAGCTTGCTGTTGATAGGCGTCACAAAATATTTTAACCACATTGATGGATGGATGTTCGCTTGTGGCCATATCCCCAATCGTGTTAGACGTATCCTGAAGTTGATTTTCCCAAGCTACATCTACATCATCAGCTATAAGCACAAAATTATTACGCCAACTTCCGTAAGAACTAGATTTGTGGTAAGTATCTATTTTATCTACCATTTCGGTAGCTCTCTGTAAATCCTCAGCCAAAATTCTTCCCACTGCTATATCCAACAAGTTAGAATTAGTCATATCTCCTTCATTAACATCCATCATCCCATAAAAATCATCAGATATATAAGAAGACGTTAAACTAAAACTATTCTTAGATAGCCAAGACGGCACCAAATTTGTATTGTTTGGTAATCTATCTTTATAATCATAGGAGCTATCTCCAAAGAGACACAGATATTTCACCCTATTTTCAGGTGTACTAGCATTATGGTAGACATATCTCATTAAATTTCGAATGGCACTGATGTCTTGATTTCCAGAACTGAATTCAGTATATAGTTCATTCAATGTCACAATCTTTACAACGAGGCCATACTGATCCCTGTTAATCTGCGCCAAACGTTCCGCTTGAGAGACTAATATATTAGGAGTTACAATAACGTAATCCACATCCTGAAACTCCCCTTGACTATTTTTAAAAATAGTACCTTTGATATTCTGATTCGATACAGAAGTACTGCTTTCTCTTAAAGGCTGATAATAATCGGATGGCGTTACTGCCACATAATTTCGTAATGATCCCGATTGTGACTTAAAACTAAAGACTGAATTACTTTCTTCATTTCGAACACCTTTTACCTCATACTTATTAGTGACATCCCAAATTTGAGAAACAGCACTACTATTTGACAACTGGTATTCAACAACTCCTCCAATATTGGCCACACTATTATTTTGGAAGAGCATTTGTTCGCCTTCAAACCTCAATTCCCTTGTTGCCTCTACCGATATAAAATCTAAATAAGCATAAGACGCCGGATTACCATTATTGTTATAACTTAAATTAAATACCAACTCAGAAGAACCCAAAGTCACATTTCCACCAAAATTTGCCTCTCTTGCATAAAGGGCACCTTCTATTGGGGCATAACTAAAATTAGTAAGTAAGCTACCATTAAGATTAATAGCCATGGAAGTTTGAGTTTCCGAAACCGCCGCAGTATACACCCTTACCTTAGCCTGCTCAGAAGGTACTAAGTTGGGAAAGCTAAAAGTAAACTCCTTTTCGTTTTCGATACCAAAACGATCACCAAACCATCGTCTACCTATTTTTGCCAAGTTGTACTCATCCACTTCATGAAACTGGTAATCTTGAAAGGTATCAATCACTAGGTCCGGTTCCGCATCTGGTTGAGAAAGTTCCTGAATTCTTTTCCCTTCACCACTACTAATGTTTACGTAATAATAAGATCTATCCGTATAGGCATTTATATTTGTTTCGCTCTCCTCATTGTAGCCTGTTGGTCCTTCAGCATACATTAATATATAATCCTCATTGTTAAAAACTCCATCCTCTTCTCCAACAAATTCTATAGCATTTTCCATAACATCAAAAGGATAATCTACGCTATTTGCCATTGGTAACATTGCCCCTCCGTTACCGTAGATTTTGATGGTTCTTGGGTCAACATTGGTATTTACCCCCAAATCATTTAAAAAAGACTTAGTTAATCTAAACACACCAGTTTTATCAACATAGAACTTATACCATTCCCCATTAGCTAAAACTGAATTACCAATAGTAGGCACATCCATAACCCCTTGACCATTGCGAGATGCAGCCCCTCCAAGGTTATACATCGCGGTAAACCCTGTAATTTTCTTGTACACTCCACGATCTTCAATAATAGGGCTAACTTCAATTTGAACCCCCAACACACCTCTGGCCGAGGTATTATACGCCTTAATCCTTGGAGATTTAGGAATTGTATTCAAAGGCAAATCTTTTAAATCCGACTTCGAAATAGTACTATAACTAACATTGCTCAATGCAATTGAACTTTCATCGATCCTAGAAACATTCTCCAAGGTTGAAAAAAAGATAAGCCCCCTCTCGTCATCAAAAACATAATTGGAGGAATTGAAAGCCGGCAAGGTCATTTTTGAAACAGAGGTTTCCAAGACTTTGGTCCCTCCCCAAGTAATTTGAAACTGTTGTTGCTGCGAAAAGCCAAAAAAAGACATTAAGGCAAAGAAAATGTGTAAGCTTTTTTTCATAATCAATTAACGACTGTATGGTATATATAGTATAGGTCTCGAAATATTTCTTCAAAATTACAACAATAATTAAATTCGCCTACCGTTATTTAAAGACAAAATACATCGATAAACCGTAAAAAATCCGATGTAATGCTCAAAAAAAAGGATGAAATACAGCTTTTACAGGTAAATTTTCAAAAAAAAGGTTGTTAATTTGCCGTTAATTACTATATTGCGTCTCTAAAATTAATTTAGCTTACTTAAAAGTATGGATATGAAACACGTTTTAAATCTAAGGATACTGTTAGCCCTAACGCTATCTTTAGCATTGTTTAGTTGTAACAAATCTTCCTCGTCGAAGAATAATTCGAGAGCCACTGGCTGGACGATTAATGACAGAGAAGGAGGTTTTCAATACAACACAAGCTTTAAAGAACAAGAAACTGCTCCTGGGTTAGTTTTCATTGAAGGAGGAACTTTTACCATGGGTAAAGTACAAGACGATGTGATGCACGATTGGAATAACTCTCCAAATCAACAACACGTTCAGTCTTTCTACATGGATGAAACGGAAGTAACCAATATGATGTACTTAGAGTATCTGGATTGGATTAAAAGAGTTTACCCACCAGATGATCCTAACTTTAAGTTAATTTACGAAGGTGCTCTTCCTGACACTTTGGTATGGAGAAACCGTTTAGGATATAGCGAAATGATGACAGAAAACTATCTACGTCACCCAGGTTATGGAGAATACCCTGTTGTAGGTGTTAGCTGGATTCAAGCTGTTGAATTTGCAAATTGGAGAACAGACCGTGTTAACGAAATGTACTTGCAAGATGCAGGTTACCTAAAAAGAGATTCTCACTTAACTGATGCATCTGCGGATAGCAACTTTAACACCGATACTTATATCAACGCTCCAACACAAACTTTTGGAGGAAACGAAGAAGTATTAAGAGGCGGAAACCTTAAGCCAATGACCGATGCTGAAGGAAACGAAATCAACGTTTACGCAAGCAGAGAAACTGGGGTTATCTCTCCAAAATACCGTCTACCTTCAGAAGCTGAGTGGGAATATGCCGCTTTAGGTATGAGCGAATTAAGAAGCTACAATGTTTATAGAGGTAGAAAGAAATATCCTTGGAATGGAGCTTACACGAGATCTGGAAAGAGAAAATCTAGAGGTGATCAGTTAGCTAACTTCAAGCAAGGAAAAGGAGATTACGGTGGAATTGCTGGATGGTCTGATGACGGTGCCGATATTACAGCTAAAGTAATGTCTTACGCTCCTAACGATTACGGTTTATATGATATGGCCGGTAACGTTGCAGAATGGGTAGCAGACGTTTATAGACCTATCGTTGATGATGAATTTAACGATTTCAACTACTACCGTGGTAACGTTTATACTAAAAACGCTATTGGAGAAGATGGAACTGTTAAAATTGTAACTCCAGACGAAATTGTATATGACACTTTAAGTAATGGAAAAATCGTTGCAAGAAATCTTCCTGGTGAAATTTTACAAGTTCCTGTTGATGACAATGAAACTTACTTAAGAACAAACTTCGACACTTCTGACAACAGAAACTTTAGAGACGGTGATGTAAGATCATCTCGTTACTACCAAGACAACTTCGATGAAAGCGAAGAAGGAGAAAAAGTATCTTCTACTAGAAAGATGTACAACTCTCCAATGCACAACATCGAAAGAGACTCTGCTGGAGTATTAATCAAGGAATATGACAAGTCTAACGCTAGAACTTCTTTGATTAACGATAACGTAAGAGTGTACAAAGGTGGATCTTGGAAAGATAGAGACTACTGGTTAGACCCTGCTCAACGTAGATATTTCCCACAGGATATGGCTACAGATTACATCGGATTCAGATGTGCAATGTCTAGAGTTGGATCTAAATCTAAAATGAAAAACAAAACAAAGAACTAAATCATATCTTAGTTATAAATCTAAAAAGTCCTAACATTGCTGTTAGGACTTTTTTATTACATTTAATTCATGAATATAGAACATTTATATAAGGCTTTTTTGGAGTGTTCCTCTGTAACGACAGACACACGAAAAGTAACAACAAATGCCATTTTCTTTGCTTTAAAAGGCGACAATTTTAATGGCAACACATTTGCACAACAGGCCCTTGAAAGCGGTGCTAAATACGCTGTAATTGATGAGAAGGAATACGCAACAAACCCCCAAATGATTTTGGTGAAAGATGTGCTGACAGCTTTACAAGAATTAGCCACCTATCACCGTAAAAAATTAAACCTTCCCATCATTGCCTTAACAGGTAGTAATGGCAAGACAACAACCAAGGAATTGATTAACGCAGTCCTGTCAACCCAATTCAGAACTTCTGCCACCAAGGGCAATCTGAACAACCATATTGGAGTTCCTTTAACTCTTTTAGAGATGACACAAGAAACAGAAATTGGGATTGTTGAAATGGGCGCCAATCACCATAAAGAAATTGCTTTTCTATGTTCCATAGCGCAACCAGATTATGGTTTAATTACCAATTTTGGAAAGGCCCATTTAGAAGGCTTTGGCAGCTTGGAAGGTGTAATTACGGCAAAATCCGAATTATATGATTATTTGAAAGTCCATAACAAAACGGTTTTCATCAATGCAAACGACGCAACCCAATTAAAACAAATAGGCGCCTACAAGCCAGTTTTCACTTTTGGAGAAGCAACGAATGCAGATGCCAATATTAAACTTACCAATGCCCAATCTGAAGTTATTGTAAATTTTGATGGCACAGAAATTACATCACATTTAACGGGCATATACAACTATAACAATATTAGTAGTGCGATAGCCATTGCCTCCTATTTTAAGGTTGCTACAGTCAATATCAAAAAAGGTATTGAAACCTATATTCCTAGCAATAATAGATCCCAATTTTTAGAGAAAGGAAGTAATAAAATTATATTGGACGCCTACAATGCCAATCCAACCAGCATGAAGGCCGCACTGGAGAATTTTATTCAATATAATAGTGATTTGCACAAAACCGTGTTCTTAGGGGATATGTTTGAATTGGGAAACACTTCTGCAGAAGAACACCAAGCAATCTTAAACTATCTGGAAACGCATTTTAACGGCTCTATTTATATTATTGGAAAACATTTCCACAATACTACATCAAATGGGGAAAACACCTTTAAATTTGAGTTATTTGAAGACTTAAAAAAACACTTGGAAGGTATTGTTATTGAAAATGAATTTATCCTGATAAAAGGATCTAGAGGAATGGCTTTGGAACGGGTATTGGAACTATTGTAAATTAAAAAAGCTTCTCATTTTGAGAAGCTTTTTTTGTGGGCGCGAAGGGATTCGAACCCCTGACCCCTTGGGTGTAAACCAAGTGCTCTGAACCAACTGAGCTACGCGCCCTTGCTTGTTGCGGCTGCAAATATAATCTAGTTTTTTATTTCTCAAAACATTTTTTTGAAAAATTTTTACTTACGTTTCTGAACTAGATTTTAATACTTTTCAATAAACATAAGACCCTCTATAAATAAGAAAAGCTTCTCGATATGAGAAGCTTTTTCTGTGGGCGCGAAGGGATTCGAACCCCTGACCCCTTGGGTGTAAACCAAGTGCTCTGAACCAACTGAGCTACGCGCCCTTCCTAATTGGACTGCAAATATAGTCTAGTTTTCCATATCTCAAAAGCTTTTTTGAAATATTTTTCAAATTATTTCCGCCACTACAAAAGTGCTTCCTCCAACATAAATAAAGTCACTTTTACCCGCATGCTCTCTAGCTGTTTTTAATCCCTCATTTACACTAGAATACACCTCTCCAACAAAACCATGATTTAAAAATTCGTCCTTCAAAACGTCTGCATCTAATCCTCTTGGCATATCAGGCTTGCAGAAATAATAAGTCGCATTTTTTGGCATTAACTCAAAAATTGGCTCGAGCGATTTATCATTGACAACTCCAAAAACTATATGAAGTTGCTGATAATTTTCTTTAGATAATTGTTCTACGATATATTTAAGCCCTTCTTTATTGTGTGCCGTATCACAAACAATTTTTGGGTTTTCTTCAAGAATCTGCCAACGTCCTTTCAATCCAGTATTCGCAGACACCTTCTTTAAACCTGACTGCACAGCTTCATCTGAAATAATAAATTCATCCTTTCGCAACAATTGAATAGCCTGCAACACCGTTTTGATGTTCTTCTGCTGATACAGTCCTTTTAAATCACTCTCATATACAGAACCTATTTCTTGATCCGCAAAATGAATCTCGGCGCCCTCTTCCCCAGCCTTATCCTTAAATACAGCTTCGGTTTCTTCTTGGGTTTCCCCAATCACGACAGGAACATTCCTTTTGATAATGCCTGCTTTTTCTTTGGCTATAGACACCAAATCATTCCCCAAAAATTGGGTATGGTCCAAACCAATATTGGTAATCACCGAAACCAAAGGCGTAATTATATTGGTAGAATCCAGTCTGCCTCCCAACCCCACCTCAATGATAGCGATATCCACTTTGGATTTGGCAAAATAATCGAATGCCATCCCAACCGTCATTTCAAAGAATGACAGGTGATTGTTTTGAAAAAAGTCTAGATGTTTATCTATAAAATCAACTACAAAGTCTTCTGAGATGTCTTCACCATTGATTTTGATGCGCTCTCTAAAGTCCTTTAAATGTGGTGACGTATAAAGCCCTACTTTATAGCCTGCTTCTTGAAGTATAGAAGCCAACATGTGGCTGGTAGACCCTTTTCCATTGGTACCGGCCACGTGTATGCTTTTAAAATGATTTTCAGGATGATTTAGCTCTGCAGCCAGCAACAAAGTGTTGCTCAAATCTTTCTTATAGGCAGATGTACCTAAATTTTGATACATAGGTAACTGCTTAAACATCCAGTTCACAGTTTCCTGATAATTCATATGTCTACTGGGTTACATCAAAATTAATGCTTACAAATCCTACCTGTCTGGCAGGTGCTTTGGGATCAGCTGGCCATTTATGCGATAGGGCAATTTTTTTAGCTGGTTCCAATAAACAAGGGTGTGTATTTGTTGTACCTCTAATACCTGGTTCGGCCGCAACGACATTACCACTTCTATCCACCTCAATACGTACAACCACCAATCCATATTCATTACAGTCCTGTCTGAATATTTGCTTGCTAGGGGTTCCTCTACCTCCTAGACCATAACCTACCCCTCCTTTTCCAGGACCACTACCTCCAAAATAACTTGGGGCATACGGATCACCATCCAATTGACCTTTATCTCCTGGTTTTCCATCTGGGCCTTCACCTCCGGCTTCCGTACCTTCGGAATTGCTGACACCCCCTATTAATGCATCCAACGCTTTTTTCTTCTTAGCCTCTTCTTGTCTTTTCTTCTCTTCCTCCAAACGTTTCTTTTCAGCAGCTTCACGTTTTTCACGTTCAACACGTTCGGCTTCAGCTTTGGCTTTGGCATCAGCTTCCTTTTTCTTCTTAATAGCAATGGCTTCGGCACTTTCCTCCGTGAGCACATCTTCAGCTTTGGTTGCTGTTTCCGTAACTTCTTTAGGTTGTGGTTGCACAGTTTCTTCTGGCTTCACCTCCTCTACAGGGGTTTCAACAGTTTCCTTAGGTGGTGCCAAAGGTTTTGTGGGCTGTACATCGCCACTTCCTACTGCAGAATTTCCAAAATTAACGGCTACGCCGTATTCCTCTGGCGGATCCAAATATTTATGACCAACTACAAATAACAACAATATCAAAATCACCATAATCAATGCGGTAATCTTGGCCGAGTTGCGCTCATATTTGGTCTCAAAATATTTCATATTAATTATTCGGTTTTACTGCTAAAATAACCTTGAACTTGTTTCTATTGGCAATGTCCATAACCTTAACCACGTTATCTACCGGTACAGATTTTTCTGCACGCAATACCACCGTTGGTTTGTCCTGTCCAGCAAGTGCAGAAACCAATTGGGTTTCCAAAACACTTTCTCCCACCAATTTTTGGTCTATATAATATCTTAGATCTTTTGTAATGCTAACCGCTACCGATTTCTTGTTTTCGGTTTTACCACTGGCCTTTGGCAATAAAATATCAATGGCGTTTGTGGTTACCAAAGTAGATGCCAACATAAAAAAGATCAATAACAGAAATACAATATCCGTCATGGACGACATATTGAATTCTGGCGTGACTTTATTTCTTCCTCTTAAATTCATTAGATAGGCTCATTTAAGTGATCCAAGAACTCTAAAGAATTTGCTTCCATTTGGTACACAACCTTATCGGTTTTTACCACTAAATGATTGTAAGCAATATATCCAACAATACCAACAATTAACCCGGCAACTGTAGTTGTCATGGCCGTATACAATCCATCGGCCAATAGTTTAATATCGATTTGACCTCCTGAATTGGCAATTTCAAAGATTGATAGAATCATACCAATTACTGTACCAAGAAATCCGATCATTGGGGCTGCACCGGATATCGTGGCCAATACACTGACATTTTTCTCTAAGCTATAAACTTCCAATCTCCCGGCACTTTCAATGGCGGTATTGATATCTTCCAAAGGCTTCCCAATACGGGTAATCCCTTTATTGATCAATCTGGAAACGGGTGTATTCACTTGGGCGCACAACATTTGAGCCGAATCAATTTTCCCATTACTAACATGATCCTTAATTTGGTTCATGAAATTGGAGTCTACTTTGGAAGCATCCTTAATAGCAAAGAGACGTTCAAAATAAATGTAAACCGCCATAATCAACAGGATAAAAAGAACAGCAATAATTACTTGTCCGGCAAGACCGCCACTTCCAATAAGTTCAATGATGGAAAGTGTTTTCTCTACTGGTTGTTCTTCAGTAAGTAATTCTGCACCTTCTTGTAGGTTAAAAGATAACATCATGGTTATAAATTTTGAGTATTAGTTCTAATTATTGTTCTAACGTTGGTTTTGCAACGAAAGTATATTTTAAATTAAAGTTCTTGTGACCATAAATGCTGCAGCTCCGACCAAGAACCCAACAAGAGCCAACCAAGCAATCTTTTTCAAGTACCAGAAAAAGTCTATTTTTTCCATTCCCATAGCAACTACACCGGCCGCAGAACCTATAATCAACATGCTGCCTCCGGTTCCTGCTGAATAGGCTATAAAGTGCCACAACTCATTATCCAAAGGCTCAGAGAACATCCCTAAACTAGCCGCTACCAATGGTACATTATCGATAACTGCAGAACCTACTCCCATAAGCATAACTACCAAATCTGAAACACCTTCATGATGCAATTCGGTTCCTAACATAGGCATGGTGTCTTGCAACGATTGAGCGAACCCAAATAAAATACCTAAAGACTCCATAGCGGCAACCGCCAATAAAATACCTAAGAAAAATAAAATACTTGGCATTTCAATACGCGACAATGAATGGTGCACTGGACTATGATGCCCCTGGAAAGCTTCATCATCTGAGCCAGAATCCATTAAAGTGAACTTGGTATTGCTGTAAATTTCGGCAAAAATGGCAACAACACCCAAGGCCAACATCATTCCAACATACGGAGGCAAATGGGTGACCTGTTTAAAAATTGGAACCGATACAATACCTCCCAATCCCAAATAAAACATCGTTGAACTAAACTTAGTCTTTGGTCCATCATCTTCTTCTTCTTCGTTTTCAATCTTACCTTTAAAAGCAGGTAGAAACGATGCAATAAAGGTTGGTACCAACATACACAACAATGAAGGAATAAACAAGTAAGCAAACAAGTGCCCTGCAGATACTTTTTTACCAATCCAAAGCATGGTTGTAGTAACATCTCCAATTGGCGACCACGCTCCTCCGGCATTTGCAGCGATAATGATTAAACCAGCAAACCAAATACGCGTGTTTCTATCCTGAATCAATTTCTGTAAAATAGAAATCAATACAATTGTGGCTGTTAAGTTATCAATTATCGCAGACAAGAAAAATGCCAATAAGGAAAAAATCCAAAGCATCGTTTTCTTGTTCTTGGTTTTAATAAACCCTTTAATTGTGGAGAAACCGTCAAAGTAATCTATAATCTCAACAATGGTCATAGCTCCCAAAAGGAATACCAATATTTCAGCAGTCTTTCCTAAATGATGAAGCAAGGTTTCTTCCATCAAATGCATTTTATCCTCGTGTTCAAGCAAACCAAAATTTTCCATTAAAGTATGATTTGCAGAATCGAACCATTGCGGGAAAGCGTCAATACCCAAGGCAATTAAAGCCCAGCTGATCGCCATCATCACCAAAGCAGGAATTAACTTATCAATTTTTAAATTATGTTCTAATGTAATGGCCAAATAGCCCACTACAAATACTAATACTATTACCGTTTCCATAAATTAAGTTTATATAAGTTGGCTCAATGCAATTTCAAAAGCAGTAGCACTTATACCTGTTTTTGTATTGTTTTTACTATGTACGTTTTTAATAGCTTCTTTAATTGTATTGGAAGTATCGCTAAAAATAGCGTCGTCTGTCATTTGAACACGCTGCTCCATAAAGTAAGCAAATACCCTTGCCATTCCACAGTTTGAAATAAAGTCAGGAATTAAACTCACCTTACTGTCGGTATACTCCATGATAGGTCCAAAGAAAATTTCCTTATCTGCAAAAGGCACATTAGCACCACACGAAATCACCTCTAAGCCACTATTGATCATTTGGTCAATTTGCTCTTTGGTTACCAATCTTGATGCAGCACATGGAGCAAAGATTTCAGTCTTCAATCCCCAAACCTTTTCATTAATTTCTGAAAAAGGAATCAAGTTTTCGGCAACTAGATTATTCCCTTTTTTGTTAAGGTATAATTCAGTAATTTCCTCAAATGAAAATCCTTCTTCCTTGATTAATCCTCCAACAACATCTATAATCCCAACTACTTTTGCCCCCATTTGTGACAAATAGAAAGCCGCTGCAGCTCCAACATTCCCAAAGCCTTGTACTACTGCACGCTTACCAACCACAGATTCATTTTTGATTTCATAAAAATGTTTAACAGCCTCTGCAACACCATATCCCGTGATCATGTCTGCTACGGTATATTTTCTTCTTACATCTGGAGAAAATATAGGGTTTTCAATAACCTTGATTACCCCATGTCTCAACTGTCCAATACGGTTGATTTTATCTGCAATAGTTGGTTTGAAGTGGCCTTCAAAAACCCCCTCTTGAGGATGCCAAACACCACTCTCTTCAGTAATTGGGATTACCTCATGAATCTCGTCTACGTTTAAATCGCCTCCTGTCCCGTAATAACTTTTAAGCAGTGGCGATACCGCTTTGTACCAACGTTCCAAAACGCCCTTTTTTCTTGGGTCTTGTGGGTCAAAATTGATTCCAGATTTGGCACCTCCAATGGCTGGTCCCGATACGGTAAACTTGACCTCCATAGTTTTGGCTAGGGACAACACTTCGTTCATGTCTAACCCTTTTCTCATTCTTGTTCCCCCTCCTGCGGCGCCTCCTCTAAGTGAATTTATCACCGTCCAGCCTTCGGCTTCTGTTTCTGGGTCTTTCCAATTAAATATTATTTCTGGTTCTTTTGCTTCGTACTTTTGAAGTAAATCTTTCATGTAATGCTATTAATCCTTATTGTATATAATTCGTATCATTGATGGTTCCATTAAAAATGATACAATTTCTAGTCGTTTTTTTTGCGCAACAAATATAAAAAACTAAAAATCCTTAAATATCAATTTTAAAATTATTTTACTGATAATACACTTGACCTGAGCTATGGTCATGACTTGCCCCTGTAACCGAGGCCAAACAGTTGGGCTCTTCTCTCATTTTTAAAACCCCTAAAAAACCAAAAATAAGCGCTTCTTTATAATTGATAATTTCAGAAGAAGGAATGACAATACTGGCTTTTGTTTTTGCTTTAATCCTTTCAATTAAAAACGAATTATAAACGCCTCCTCCTGTTATTAAAACGGTTCCTCCTGGTTTTATCTCGAATTCCTTCGAAATTTGGTTGGCTGCATGTTCTGTAATAGTTCTTAGTATATCTTCTATAGAAAGTCTAGCGTCATCTATTAAAGGAAGTATAGAGGTTTCTACCCATTCCAATCCTAGAGATTTCGGAAAGCTCATTTTGTAAAACTCAAGAGAATTCAATTGTTCCAACAAAGTCTCATCCAAATTTCCTGATCGAGCTATTTGTCCTTGGTCGTCATAATCTAGGCCTAATTGTCGCACATAATGGTTTAACACAATATTTACGGGACATATATCGTAGGCTATTCTACTTCCTTTCATGTCAGTGGAAATATTTGCAAAGCCTCCCAAATTAAGACAGAAATCATATTCCGAAAACAATAGGGCATCTCCAATAGGCACTAAAGGTGCTCCCTGTCCACCAAGCTCAACATCCTGAACTCTAAAATCGCACACCACTTTTTGTTCCAACAATTGAGAAATAACAGGCAGATTGCCGATTTGATATGTCAATCCCTCAGAGGGCTGGTGCAAAGCCGTGTGTCCATGAGAGCACACTGCATCCAATGAATCTATGCGATACTTTATTATAAAATCGCGTATCAATCCAGACAAATATTTGGTATAGTCTTCATCAATTTGCGAAAGAGTATCTTTAGAAAAATCGACCAAGCGTTTCAAGGTTGCCTCCCATTTTTTGGAATATGCAATTGTTTCTGCTTGATGAATTTGGTAGGACCATTTTCCATCAAAATGAAATGAAACGTTAATTAAGTCGACCCCATCCAATGAGGTTCCAGACATAACTCCTAAAACTTTATAGCTCCTTGTTGTCATATGTGTAAAAATAATAATCCTTATTGAAAAAATCGCAGCAAAATACTATATTTGCACTCGTTTTTTAACAATTCAATAATTTAATTTTTCATGATAGATTTTAAGCTTACCGAAGAACATATAATGATTCGCGATGCCGCTCGTGATTTTGCTCAAACAGAACTGCTTCCGGGCGTAATAGAGCGTGACAACAAACAGGAATTCCCTGATGAGTTGGTGAAAAAGATGGGAGACCTTGGATTTTTAGGAATCATGGTAGATCCTAAATATGGAGGTAGTGGTATGGATGCCATTTCGTATGTATTAATTATGGAAGAATTGTCTAAAATAGACGCTTCTGCTTCCGTAATGGTATCTGTGAATAATTCTTTGGTATGCTATGGCCTTGAAGCTTATGGAAATGAAGCTCAAAAAGAAAAGTACCTAACCAAATTGGCTACAGGGGAAAATCTTGGAGCATTTTGTTTAAGTGAGCCTGAAGCCGGTAGTGATGCAACGTCTCAGGCTACTACCGCTATTGACAAGGGTGATTACTATTTATTGAATGGTACCAAAAACTGGATCACCAATGGTGGCCGTGCCGATGTATATTTGGTAATTGCACAAACCGATCGTGAAAAAGGACACAGAGGAATCAACGCTTTTATTGTAGAAAAGGGCATGGAAGGTTTCCACATTGGTCCAAAAGAAGATAAATTAGGAATTAGAGGAAGTGACACTCACACCCTTCAATTTAATGACGTAAAAGTTCCTAAAGAGAATAGAATTGGTGAAGATGGTTTCGGATTCAAGTTTGCTATGAAAACCTTATCTGGTGGACGTATTGGGATTGCTTCTCAAGCTTTAGGAATTGCTTCAGGTGCTTATGAATTAGCATTAAAATATTCCAAAGAAAGAAAAGCTTTCGGAACTGAAATTTGCAACCATCAAGCCATCGCCTTTAAATTGGCAGATATGGCAACCGAAATTGAAGCCGCTCGTATGTTGGTGTTCAAAGCTGCTTGGGACAAAGACAATGGTAATAATTATGATATGTCCAGTGCCATGGCAAAATTATACGCCTCAAAAGTGGCTATGGAACAAACTGTAGAGGCTGTTCAAATTCACGGTGGAAATGGATTCGTAAAAGAATACCATGTAGAGCGTTTAATGCGTGATGCCAAAATTACCCAGATTTACGAAGGAACTTCAGAAATCCAAAAAATTGTAATTTCTAGAGGTGTTTTGAGAGATTAACTCAATAAAATACATATTGAAAAAAGTCCAACCGAATGGTTGGACTTTTTTATTTGTCATCATTAACAATAGTATGCTTTTACATAATCTTATAAATTGCTAACTGTTATTATTCTTTTAAAACTTTGAACTGCTGCTCTTGGCCTCCATTTTGATATTTTATAATGTATAAGCCTGCAGCCAATTGGCTCATGTCTATTTCAGTTCGGTTTAAATTTCCTTGTGTTTCGATAGATTTCACCAATTTCCCTGACAGATTAAATACCTTTATTTGAGAATCGCCAGTTGAATTTGGATGATTAACATGCAGGACATTGTTTGTTGGCACTGGTCCAACCCAAACCTTATTTGCTACATATGAATCTACGCTCAATACTTCCATGGGCAACTCCAACTCTGATGGAGAATACGCTCCGGTCACATCCCACACAACCCAATCAACAGAAGCACCAAACTCTCCTTCTGTAGAGGACCCATCACCAAAACGGAAGTGACTGTTTCCACTTTCAGATGATTGAGGAGTAATAGTCATAACAGGAGTGTCACTTTCATCTATATAAAGTAAAGCTTGTTCAGAGGTCATAGTAAAACGATAGGTATGCCACTCATCCAAATCAATACCTAATTCGGTAGTTTCTCCTTCTCCATTTCTTACGCGGGCTACATTAGTGAGATCATTATAGCTTTTATCAAAGGATATACGGGTTCTCACATCATTATAGTGCATATCAATATCCATGGGTACATCATAATCAGCATTTCCTTTTATACGCATTGCCACAGTTAAATTATCAACCATAATATCGTTATTGGCAAAATTCATTCGCCAATAAAAAGAAGTTCCTGGACATTCCATTTCCAATAAGTTGTTATTAGAATCATCTGGGTCTTCAATAATTTCATTGGAAAAATCTGTTCCTGCACTGGATTCTTGAAAAGGAGGATCAAATAGATCCGGCATTACATCGGCATGGTAAATAGTCCATCCCACTCCAAAAAACATTGGGGAGCTCTTAAATGACATCAATCCTACAAAAGGAATGGCAATCATTGCAACTTTTAGTAATTGTTTTTTCATAATGTTAGTTTTTAAAATTAAATATATAATCTGTCCAAAGAGAGCTCTTCTCCTTTTTAAAAATTATCAACTTAACAAACTATTTAGGGCTCCAATAACCATATTCTTATAAGAATCTATCCTTTCACTATTTTGAACTGCTGCTGTTTCTGAGCATCTTTATAATGCACCACATACAATCCATTTGCCAAGGTTGCAAGGTTAATGTAAGTAATGGTGCTCTGTTCCTTAACATTTATGGACATAACCTTTACTCCAGTTAAACTATACACTGCTATCGTTCCTTCCGGTTGCGCGGCAGCATGTTGCAATACCAAATAATCCTTAACTGGATTAGGATACAACTTAAACAACTGCTCCTCCAGATCCAATACACCAAGGGACTCCGTTTGGAAGAAATCAATAACATCTGCTCCAGCATAAAGGGGAATCAATTCTTCAACAACATCGGCAGGAAATGCTTCATACTCGTAATAGGAAGCAGGCTCAAAAATTCCTTCAGGATTCAATTCATCAAATTTTACCGAACGGCCTCCCGGGTTCAACATCTCTGGATTGATTTGTGAAGTAATTATAGGAAGTTCACTATCATCATAAGCATTCCCTACTTGCTTCAACGCCGTTGCTGGATAATTTCCCGTTTTGGAAGTAAAAGTGTTATCAGTATTTACACCATAAATTGCTTGAAAATCGGAAGCTGTTCTATCGGCGTACATTGGCCAACGCGTATTGAGATAGAAATTATTCTCGGCATATACCTGCGATTGGTTGGAAGCTGCTATACCGTAAAGCGTAATTCCTTCCACCAAATTGTTCAACACGTGAACCTCTCCAAAACGCACTCTTGGGTTTCTGGAATTACTATTGAAATAATGGTTGGCATAAAGGGTCACTTTCAATTTCCCCATATCTTCCGATCCATTGCTATCGGAATGCCCAATAAGATTGGTCTTCCAACTATTTCTCAAAATATTCCAAGATAAGGATATATAACTTGCTCCTCCTTTAACGTCAATTCCGCCATCAGGATGATCTTGATCTTCAGGTCTTGTATCAGGATGTCCAACCGTACAATGGTCTACCCATATGTGGTGGGTTTCCGGTTCTCCAATATTGATTCCGTCATCATAATAATCATAAAACGTCAGGTTGCGAATCAACACATTCCAAGATCGCTTAATGTTTAATCCAAACTTTAAAACCACATTTTGTTCACCAATAATGGTTAAATCTCCTTGCTCCTGAACCGTCAACATATGATTCCCCCAAGCCGAAGAATCGGAAGTGCCTTCTTCGTAAACCCCTTCTGTAAAAACAATGACTTCTGGCGTTGCGCTAACGCCATTGGTTCCCGAAAGCCCTTTGTAGGCCCTATTTCTATAATATAAATGCCAAGCCAACATGTCAAAATCGTCAGGACCATTCACCCAAAGCGTATCAGCAGCTCCTTGACCTCCGTTTACAGGACCATTAAAACTGAAATCGTAGTTTTGGTATTCAGCACCTGTATCAACGGAAGCAAATCCCACAGGAACCTCAAAATCCAATTCCACATCTGCTGAAAAAGTAGCCGTCACACTTTTAGAACCATCCATAGTTATGGTCTCTTCCAATTCATTACCGCTTAAGTCTCCGGCCCATCCAGTAAAGGTAGCATCCCAAATAGGCTCCGCTGTAAGGGCTACCACCGTTCCTTCTTCATACATACCGCCTTCCGGACTTAAAGTCACATTTCCAATTCCTGTAACTGACACGTCCAAACTGTAAAAAGGCAATTCCTCAAAAACAGTAATCGTCCAAGTTTTTGTGCTGTTGTCTTGCGCGGTCACGGTATATTCAACTGGACTAGAAAAATCACGAGGGGTATCTGCCGAAGGTGTTATGTCTGCAAAGGGTGAAATTGTCAACGTCGTTGGAACAAGATTGGTAACATCCACAGATTCTGGCACGGTCACTTCAATCGTTCCCGCTTCACTGTCAATGATGGTTTCTCCTATTTGATTTTCGACCAATGTGAACGCTGTAATGTCCTTTTCACTAGACACCACTTCGGAAACACTTACCAACCATTCTTTAATGGTATTACCATCTTGTGACGTTACTGTATAACTTACATTATTTCCCACAGAAAAATCCCTCGCTGTGCCTACCGAAGGTGAAATAGTTGCCGAAGGAGATATTTCTATTTCTTCAGGAATAACTGAAGTTAAATCCATTCCAATAGGAACTGATACACCAATAGTATTGGCATCTATATCGATTATTTCTTCACCTACCTGACCAGGCAAGTTAAACGTAAGAATGTCTGCTTCTGAAAACAAATCGGCACTAGATTCTATATATAAATCATGAATATGTACTTGCCCACCGCTAGGAGCATTTTCCAAACGAATGGAAGTAGTCCCAGGTGTTTGAAGTGCAGGAAAAAGATCTGTAAGCTCATATAGTCCAGTTCCCGACTGCACCACAGAAACATCACCAGCAATTATATAATCTTCCGAACCCAAATGTTGGTACTTTACCGTCACAGTCCTTGGTGTGCTTCCAGAAGATTTCATTTTAACCAAAAACACCCCACAACTAGACACATCGCCTTGCAAATAACCACCAGTACTTACTACAAGACGTCCCTCAGAACATTCTGTACAATTGTTAACTGGACCACCGGTTGAAATGGTTCCATCCGATATAATACCTTCGGGCATATCGGTTTCTTGAAAATTAAAATCAATTAAGGCTTCTTGAGAATAACTGACTTGAGTTGCCAATAGCAACAACACTAATAGGGAAAGTAGTTTTTTAATCATTAGATGCTTGTTAAATGATTATAGTTGGTTACTTGCATTCCATTTACTACGGTTTCGGTGGTTTAGCTTCAATCAGTTAAACTCCTATCCTGTAACTCGATAAAACAACAGATAATGCTGTAATCGATTACACTAATGTAAAAATTAATTATCATATCCACAAAAAAACTAACAATTTTTTACCGATATACACTATTTACAACCCAATGCTTAATATATTAGTAACTAACACCTTTATACAACTAGCATGCCATGGAATATGACGCAGTCAAATACGTTGTCAAACAGAAAGTATTGTGAATTAATTGAACTTTTTCAATCGATTACATCTTTAAGTATTTTTAAAAAGCATGTACCAAACTCTTATGAAGTTGAAGACTAGACTTAACGATAGCCCTATACCCCATACTACCACACAGGACAATAACCTTGAATCTAACGTAAAGTGAAAATATAGAGTGTTATCCTTAACCTCACTTAAAGCGAATTAACAGAAATAATTTTATCAGAAAAATAAATTAAGCGTCATAAATGGTGAAGTATCCAAAAACAAAAAAGCCCCCAGCAGTTGATGCTGGGGGCTTCAAAAAAGGCGACGACCTACTCTCCCACAGGTGCAGTACCATCGGCGCTAACGGGCTTAACTTCTCTGTTCGGAAAGGTAAGAGGTGAGCCCCGTCGCTATAACCGCCTTAAATCGTCTGTCCATTTCTGGACCAATATCTTAACATAATGGAAACATATCCATGAAATATTTTTTGCAACCTATAAAAAGAACGCGTACAATAAGCCTACGGGTTATTAGTACTACTCGGCTATGACATTACTGCCTTTACACCTGTAGCCTATCGACGTGGTCATCTTCCACGGCCCTTTAAAGAAATCTCATCTTGTGGTGGGTTTCGCGCTTATATGCTTTCAGCGCTTATCCCTTCCGAACGTAGCTACCCTGCAATGCCCCTGGCGGAACAACAGGTACACTAGAGGTTCGTCCAACTCGGTCCTCTCGTACTAGAGTCAGATCCACTCAAATTTCTAACGCCCACAGTAGATAGAGACCGAACTGTCTCACGACGTTCTGA